>DAICYU010000462.1 GCA_027311485.1 Acetobacteraceae bacterium | reverse complement strand
GCCCGCCTCGCCGACCAGGGTGCATCCGACCAATTGCACTTGCAGCGGCTTAAAAAGCGCAAGCTGATGCTGCGCGATGAAATCGCCTGGCTGGAAAGCCGGCTTATTCCGGACAGCATAGCCTGACATGACGCCAGCCCCGATCGTTGGGATCATCATGGGCAGTCAATCCGACTGGCCGACCCTGTGCCACGCCGCCGAGATCCTGGACCGGCTGGGCGTGCCGCACGAAACCCGCATCGTCTCCGCCCATCGCACGCCAGACCGCCTGCGCGCCTACGCACAAACCGCGCGGGAGCGTGGGCTGAAGGTGATCATCGCCGGGGCCGGTGGTGCCGCGCACCTGCCGGGCATGTGCGCCGCCTGGACAACGCTGCCGGTGTTCGGCGTGCCGGTGGAATCGCACGCGCTGAAGGGCATGGACAGCCTGATGTCCATCGTTCAGATGCCGGCCGGAATCCCGGTGGGCACGCTGGCGATCGGCCGGGCGGGCGCGGTGAACGCCGGCCTTCTCGCCGCCGCCGTCCTGGCGACGCAGGATGCCACCCTCGCCGAACGGCTGGACGCTTTTCGCGCCGAACAGACTGCCAACGTCTCAGAAGAACCAGCCCGCGACGCATGACGGCCTTTCCCCTCTCCCCCAACGCCACCATCGGCCTTGTCGGCGGCGGCCAGCTCGGCCGCATGTCGGCCCTCGCCGCCGCGAGGCTTGGCTATCGCTGCCATATCCTGACGCGGGAAACCGACAGTCCCGCCGCGCAGGTGTCGCATGCGGTCACGATTAGCGACTACAGCGAACCCAACTCGCTGCGCGCCTTCGCGCAGGCCGTCGATGTCATCAGCTTCGAATTCGAGAATGTCAGCGCCGAGGGGCTGGATCTGCTGGCCTCAATACGGCCGGTCCGCCCGGCGCCGTCGGTGCTGCGGATCAGCCAGGACCGGCTGGATGAAAAGACGTTCCTGAACGGCGCCGGGGCGGCGACCGCGCCCTGGGCGCCTGTTGGCTCGCTGGCCGAACTGCAGGCGGCGGTGCAGCGCATCGGTCTGCCCGCCGTCCTGAAGACCACCCGCCTGGGCTACGATGGCAAGGGCCAGGCGACCCTGCGCACAGTGGACGACCTGGCGCCGGCGTTTGAGCGTTTGAATCCCAAGCCGCTGGTGCTGGAAGGGTTTGTCGATTTCGCGCAGGAAATCAGCGTCGTGCTCGCTCGTGGCGCGGATGGTGTGATCGCGTCGTTCGATACCGTGGAGAATCGCCACCGCGCCCACATCCTGGACCTGACCCTGGCACCCGCCCGCGTGCCGGACGCGATCAGCGCCGCCGCCCAGGATATCGCCCGCCGTGTTGCCGTCGCGCTGGATCTGGTCGGCCTGCTCGCGGTGGAAATGTTCGTCGATGCCACCGGCAAGGTGCTGGTGAATGAGATCGCACCGCGTCCGCACAACTCCGGCCATTGGACCATCGACGCCTGCCCGGCCAGCCAGTTTGAGATGCATATCCGTGCCATCGCCGGCCTGCCGTTGCCGCCAGCGGTGCGCCATTCGGACGCGGTGATGAAAAACCTGATCGGGCCGGAAGGCATGGCGCTGTGGCCCGCCGCGGTCGCGACGCCGGGGCTGATCCCGCATCTGTACGGCAAGTCCGAGGCACTGCCCGGCCGCAAGATGGGGCATGTGACGCGTCTATTCCCACGCAACGCCCTGCCCGGCGATTTTGGTATCGCCGCCGCGCTTGGCCCGTTAGCCTGATCCCCCGCAACCGGGACAGCGCTGCGCCGTTCCTGGCTGGGTGGGCGCTCACTCACCCCTGATCCAAAGGCCACGGGGTTGCCGGAGCAGCCCCGCAATGCCTCTAGCCAAAGCGGGAGTTGAAATGGCTGACGCTGAACTGATGTCCGACAATCCGGCCCTGATCCGCCAGGCGGAAATCCTCGCGCGGCCTATCACCCCCGCACGCCGCATGGCGGACGCGATCCGCGCCCTGGCGATCGACGCAACCCAGCAGTCGAACTCTGGGCATCCGGGGCTGCCGATGGGCATGGCAGACGTCGCCACGGCACTGTGGACGCGGTTCCATAAGTTCGACGCCGCCGATCCGCACTGGCCGGATCGCGACCGGTTCGTGCTGTCTGCCGGGCATGGATCGATGCTGCTGTATGCGCTGATCTACCTGACTGGCCACGAAGGGATGACCATCGAGGACATCCGCAACTTCCGCCAGTTGCACTCCCCGGCGGCCGGCCATCCCGAGTATGGCGAGCATCCGGCGATCGAAACCACCACCGGCCCGCTGGGCCAGGGCCTGGCCACCGCCGTCGGCATGGCGCTGGCCGAACGCAACATGGCGGCGCGGTTCGGCAAGTCCCTGGTGGATCACCGGACCTGGGTGATCGCCTCGGACGGCGACATGATGGAAGGCATCAGCCATGAAGCCGCCGCCCTGGCCGGGCATCTGGCGCTGTCGAAGCTGGCGGTGATGTATGACGACAACCACGTGTCGATCGACGGCGACACGGCGCTGTCCTACTCCGATGATGTGCTGAAGCGGTTCCAGGCCTATGGCTGGGCGACCAAGCGGGTGGACGGGCACGACCCGGCGCAGGTCCACGCCGCGCTGTCCTTCGCGATGCGGTCGAAGAAGCCGACCCTGATTGCCTGCAGCACGATCATTGGCCTGGGCGCACCAACCAAGGCCGGCACGCACGGCGTGCATGGCTCCCCCTTGGGCGCGAAGGAAGCCGAGGGTGCGAAACAGCTGCTGGGCTGGCATGAGCCGCCGTTCAGCATCCCCGAGGACCTGAAGGAGCGCTGGCACGCCGTCGGCAGCCGTGGCGCCGCCGCGCGCCGGTCCTGGCTGAAGCGTCTGGCCCGCCACAACCAGCGTGCCGAATTTGAACGCGTCATGGCCGGGCGCCTGCCGGATAACTGGCACGAAGCAGTCGCGGCGCTGAAGCAGGACTTTGCCGAAAGCAAGCCGAAGCTGGCGACCCGGGCGGCGAGCCAGAAATGCCTGGAGTATCTGGTTCCCGCCACGCCGGCGCTGATCGGCGGGTCGGCCGACCTGACCGGATCGAACCTGACGCTGGTCAAGGGCATGGCCTCGATCTCCGCCGGCAATTACGGCGGCCGCTACATCCATTTCGGCATCCGCGAGCACGGCATGGCCGCGGCGGCGAACGGCATGGCGCTGCACGGCGGCATCATCCCCTATATCGGCACGTTCTTCGTCTTCAGCGATTATCTGCGCCCGGCGCTGCGCCTCTGCGCGATCATGCGCAAGCGTGTCGTCTATGTGCTGACGCATGACTCCATCGGATTGGGCGAGGACGGCCCGACGCACCAGCCAGTCGAGCACCTCGCCAGCCTACGGGCGATGCCGAACGTGCACGTCCTCCGCCCAGGCGATGCGATGGAGACGGCCGAGTGCTGGGAACTGTCACTGCGGCGGACCGATGGGCCGAGCCTGCTGGTGCTGTCGCGGCAGGCGTTGCCGGCGTGGCGGACGGATACAGGGGAGAACCGGTGCGCCCGCGGCGGCTACGTGCTGGCGGAAGCCGAGGGACCGCGGCAGGCGACGGTGATCGCCACCGGATCGGAAGTGCCGATTGCCATGGCGGCGCGGGAAAAACTGGCGGCCGAGGGGATCGCGGTGGCGGTGGTGTCGCTGCCGTGCTGGGAGTTGTTCGCCATGCAGGATACCGCCTGGCGCGATCAGGTGCTGGGCGGCGCGCCGCGCATCGGCATCGAAGCCGCCGGCGGGTTCGGGTGGGAGAAATGGCTGGGCCCGGATGGCACCTTCATCGGCATGCACGGCTTCGGCGCGTCGGCCAATCACACGGATTTGTATCCATATTTTGGCATAACGCCGGAGGCGGTCGTCACTGCGGTGAAGGCCAAGCTTGGGTAGGCGGCCCTG
>DAICYU010000461.1 GCA_027311485.1 Acetobacteraceae bacterium | reverse complement strand
GTGATCTTCGCCGTCCAGGTGCAGGGCGCCGTGGACGACAAGGTGAGCCAGGTGATCCGCCGGGCGGCGCCCCTGCGCGGCGGCCTCGGACCGGACGACGCCCAGCGCCAGGATGATTTCCGGCGCGGGATGTTCGTAGGTCAGGACGTTGGTCGGCTTGTTCCGGCCGCGGTGGCGCGCGTTCAGGACACGCACCATGCGGTCGGAGCCCAGGACGATCGTCCCGGACATGCCTGCAGCGTATGCTGCCCGCCGGGCGATCGCGTCGGCCCGCGGTATCAGTCTGTGCCAGGCGGGGTCCGCCACGACAATCTCGACAGCGTCGCCGTCGAGTGCGGGCGGCTGCCTACTGGGAGGTTCCATCGCTCATTTTACGCTCGGGGGTTGGGGGGCGTTCCCGCTCCCGGCGTGCCTCTCCTTGTGCTGCGGCGCGCTGATCATAGGCACCAACGATCCTTGCTACCAGAGGATGCCGCACGACGTCACGCTGATCGAAGCGGACGACGCCGATTCCCTGGATGCCTTCCAATGTATCCAGCGCGTCGCGCAGGCCGGACCGCACCCCGCTCGGCAGGTCCACCTGGCTCAGGTCGCCGGTGATGACCATGCGCGTCCCCTCGCCCATGCGCGTCAGGAACATCTTCATCTGCATGGCGGTGGTGTTCTGCGCCTCATCCAAGATCGCGTAGCAGTGCGCCAGGGTGCGGCCGCGCATGAAGGCCAGCGGCGCCACCTCGATCTCCCCGTTCGACATGCGGCGGATGACCTGGTCGCCCGGCATCATGTCGTGCAGCGCGTCATACAGCGGGCGCAGATACGGATCGATCTTTTCCTTCATGTCGCCGGGCAGGAAGCCCAGACGCTCCCCGGCCTCAACCGCGGGTCGGGAGAGGACGATGCGATCGACCTTGCCCGCCTGCAGCATGGCGACGGCCTGGGCCACGGCGAGGAAGGTCTTACCGGTGCCGGCGGGGCCGACGCCGAACACCATCTCATGGTTGACCAGGGCTTCCATGTAGGCGGCCTGCCCCGCGCTGCGCGGGCCGACGGCGCCGCGGCGGGTGCGGATGGCTGGCAGGTCCGACAGCGGCAGGCGTGGATCGTTGTCAGCATCGGCCAGCCGGATGGCTGCCTCCACCTCCGCCCGGCCGACGCTTTCGCCGCGTTCCAGCCGGCGCCACAGGCCGCGCAGCATTTCCTGCGCCATATCGACCCGGGACGAGTCCCCGGCGATGGCCACCCGATTGCCTCGACAGGAAAGCCGGACCCCCAGAGCCTGCTCGATCCGCACCAGATGGCGGTCGTGATCCCCAAGCAGCAGGGGTAGCAGGGTGTTGTCGTTGAACTGGAGGGTGATTGCCTTGCCGCCGGATTGGGCGGGGGCGGTCGGAGCCTGAGGGGCGGCCAGTTGGGTCAAGCTGTTCGTCTCTCCTGAAGAAGGGTTCCTGCCAGTGAGTTTGGATGAGCGGCAACGATTCGCACCATCGATTCAGTGCCAATAAGGTCTGCGCCAGCGGACACGTGAACCGGTTGAAGAAATGGTGAACGTCCGACGATTTGCCCAGGGTGGCGGCCGGTACCGGTGAACAGCACAGGCATGTCCAACCCGACGCAGTTGGCGCTGAAGCGGGCCTGCTGTTCCCGCAGCAGGGCCTGCAGCGCCTGCAGGCGGCGGTCCTTGTCGGCTTCCGGCACCTGCTGGCCGGCGCCGGCGGCCGGGGTGCCAGGGCGCGGCGAGTATTTGAAGCTGAAGGCCTGGGCGAAGTTGACATCGCGGACCAGGGCCATGGTGGCTTCGAAATCAGCCTCGGTTTCGCCGGGGTGGCCAACGATGAAATCCGAGGAAAATGCGATGTCGGGCCGGGCGTCGCGCAGACGGTCGATGACGCGGCGGTAGGTTTCGGCGGTGTGCTTGCGGTTCATCGCCGCCAGGATGCGGTCCGACCCGGATTGCACGGGCAGGTGCAGGAACGGCATCAGGCCGGGGATCTCCCCATGTGCGGCGATCAGGTCATCGTCCATGTCGCGCGGGTGCGACGTTGCATAGCGCAGGCGCAGCAGGGTGCCGATGCCGGCGAGTTCGCGCAGCAGGCGGCCAAGGCCCCAGGTGGAGCCGTCCGGCGCCTCGCCGTGCCAGGCGTTGACGTTCTGGCCGAGAAGGGTGATTTCGCGGGCGCCTTGGGACAGCAGGTGGCGGGCTTCGCGCAGGATGGCGGCGGCGGGGCGGCTCTGTTCGGCGCCGCGCGTGTAAGGGACGACGCAGAAGCTGCAGAACTTGTCGCAGCCTTCCTGGATCGTCAGGAAGGCGGTGACGCCCTGTGGGGCCGAGGCTTCCGGCAGGTGGTCGAACTTATCCTCGGGCGGGAAGTCGGTTTCGATCACCTTGCCGCCTGCCCGGGTGGCGCGGGCCACCATCTCCGGCAGGCGGTGATAGGTCTGCGGGCCGAGGACGATATCGACGTAGGGCGCACGGGTCAGGATCTCCTGCCCTTCCGCCTGCGCCACGCAGCCGGCGACGGCGAGGATCATGCGGTTGCCGGTGGCTTCCTTCAGCCGGCGCAGTCGGCCGAGCTCCGAGAAGACTTTCTCGGCGGCCTTGTCGCGGATGTGGCAGGTGTTCAGGATCACCATGTCGGCGCCGTCGGGTTCCGGCACCGGCGTGTAGCCGACGGGCGCCAGGACGTCCGCCATGCGGCCGCTGTCGTACACGTTCATCTGGCACCCCCAGGTGATGACGTGCAGGCGCTTCGGTTCGGTCATTGCTTCGGCTCCGCTCCACCCGGCCGGGACGATCCGGCGCGAGGAGCGGGAGGAATGATCAGCCGGAACGGCGTGGTCAAGCGCAACAGCGCGAATAGTCCTCCTTGAGCGGAAGAAGTGTGACAACAGCGGGCCGGTTCGTGTCAAGACACCATTGAATCCGTCATCCAGGCTTCATCTTTGGCGCCGTTGAGCGCCGGGATCATGCCCTGCCGGGATGATGTCCAGCTCAGTCCGCCGTCCGCGCGAACACCGCAGCGTAGTGGTAGGGCGGCAATTCGACCACCTGCACAACGCTCAGCCCGCTGCCCGAAACCGCGTCGATGGTCTGCTGCGGCGACATTCTGGACTCCGTTTTCGGGCCGCGGGGCTGCCCCAGAACCACGGTGTCTTCCCGCTTGCGGGCATGCCAGTTGACGATCGCCAAACGGCCGCCCGGCGCAAGCGCTGAGCGGATGGCGCTGGCGAGGCGCTGCTGGTCTGGCACGCCATGAAACGCATTCGCCATAAGGACGAAATCACATGGCTGCGGAATCAGTCTCGCCACCTCATAGGCGTCACCGAGGACAGCATCATAGTTAAGCGCGCCTTGTGCATCCAGCCGGCGGCTGGCGGCCTGGAGCAGATCGGCGTCGATGTCGATCGCGGTGACGTGGCGGGCGATGCGGGCGATCGGCAGCGTGAACCAGCCGTCTCCGCAACACAGATCGACGACGTCCATGCCTGGACCGATGCCGGCGGCGGCCACCGTGCCCGCGGGGTCCGGCCACAGGGCTTGCCACCACGCCGCATCGGGCATGCCGGTTCCCTGGAAAAATCCGGCGATCTGGCTTGGCAAGTCCCCTTCCCGGCCGGCCTGGCCCGCTGTGTCGTTTCGGCTTGGCCGATACTGTAGCACGTGAATGGCAAAAATCGGATCGGATGCCGCGTCAATCATGCATGAATATTTTGTTTTGGCGCACAATTACTCTCGCCGAGCAGTTCGACCTCTGGCAATCACGGTTTCGCGCAGGATTGGTTGCGGCTGGCCTCGGCAGCGGCGTCAAACATGCGCAAACCGGTTGCGTTGAGAACGCGGTTCACGCCGCCGTGCTGGTCAGTCTGTGGCGATCGCGTTGAGACGATTTGTTTGGGAACGCGATTCACGCCGCCGTGCTGGT
>DAICYU010000460.1 GCA_027311485.1 Acetobacteraceae bacterium | reverse complement strand
GATGACGGGATGGGGGATCAGGTACTCGGAGATCTCCGAAGGGATGCCGTACACGAGATTGACGACACCCGCCGGCACGCCGGCATCGGCAAATGCACGGATCAGTTCGGCCGGGGAGGCCGGGGTTTCCTCGGGCGCCTTGACGATGATCGAGCAGCCGGCGGCCAGCGCGGCGGACAGCTTGCGCACAACCTGGTTGATCGGAAAATTCCATGGCGTGAAGGCGGCAACCGGGCCAACCGGCTCCTTGATCACCAGCTGATAGACGCCCTCTGCCCGCGCCGGGATGACGCGGCCATAGGCACGACGGGCTTCCTCGGCAAACCAGTCGATTACATCGGCGCCTGCCAGCACCTCCATCTTCGCTTCGCCGACCGGCTTGCCCTGTTCCATCGTCATCAGCGTCGCGATGGCATCGGCACGTTCCCGCAGGATATTGGCAGCCTTGCGCATCAGCTTCGAACGGTCGAAGGCGGATACCTTGCGCCAAGTGCGGAAGCCCTTGTCCGCAGCGTCCAGCGCCCGATCGAGGTCGGAGGTCGAGGCATGCGGTACAGTGCCGATCTTATCGCCGGTCGCCGGGTTCACCACGTCGATGGTGCGTCCTCCGGCAGCTTGGCTCCATGACCCGTCAATAAACAGTGAGACGTCCGAATACATGTTTTCTGTTCCCTCTCTGCGGACCCAACGCCGGGTCAAATGGCACTGACTGACTAAGCCTGCAACCGACCGGTATGATTCCGCGGGATGAACGCGTTCGCCGCGGTCGCGCCGTGCAAAGCCGGTTCGGCAAGCGCTGGCGACAACCGATAGCGCAGGAAGGTCAGGCGCATCCGGGCATTTTTTGATCTCCGCCTCCGTCGAGAAGGATGCATCGTATGCCCTGGTGCATCGGCTTGGGCCGGCACCGGCCGCATGGCTGCCGGCAGACGGGCCGGAGCACTTGCATTGGTCCAGCAAGGCGCGTTAGGTTCCAACAACTGCGAATTACTCGCAATTGCATACCGAGGGTGCGGCGCATGCTGGTTAGTCTGCTTATCGTATTCCGCGAGGCCATGGAGGCCGGTCTGATCGTCGGCATCGTTCTGGCAGCCACCGAGGGTGTGGCTGGACGCGGGCGCTGGATCGCCGGCGGCATTGCCGCGGGTGTTGCCGGTGCCAGCCTGGTCGCTGCCTTTGCGGCGGCACTGTCCAACGCCTTCCAAGGCGCGGGGCAGGAGATTTTCACCGCTTCGATCCTCGTTTTCGCCGTAGTGATGCTCAGCTGGCACATTCTGTGGATGTCCAGCCATGCACGGCAGATGACCACCGAATTGCGCGCGGTCGGGCAGGCGGTGCGGCTTGGCCATCGCTCGTTGCTGGCACTTGCGGCCGTGGTCGCAGTCGCTGTTCTGCGGGAAGGGGCCGAGGTCGTCCTGTTCCTCTATGGGATCGTCGCATCGTCTCAGACCTCGGCGCCGTCGCTGGCCGTAGGTGGTGCGGCCGGCCTTGTCTTCGCCGGCGCGCTGTCCTGGCTGTTGTACCGGGGCTTGGTGGCCATTCCGCTGCACCGCCTGTTCAGTGTGACGAACGCTTTGGTGGCGCTGCTCGCTGCTGGCATGGCCGGGCAGGCTGCGGCTGTACTGCATGGCGCCGATCTGCTGCCAGGCTGGGGCGAACGGCTTTGGGATACCAGCGCCGTGCTGGCCGATGACACACTGGTCGGTCGAGCGCTGCATGCGCTGGTCGGGTATTCCGCCCAGCCGTCCGGGATCCAGTTCGCCGCCTGGGCCGGAACATTGGTGGTGCTGGCGATCTGTTCCCGTCTGATCAGCCGGCCCGGCCAGCGGACCATCGCAACGGCGGCAGCCGCGATGATGCTGCTGGCAACCGCGCCAGCCGTGCGGGCTGAGGAGGCGCCGATGGTGACGTTCCGCAATCACCGTTTCGAGCCGTCCCGTGTCGAAGTGCCCGCGCACGTCAAGTTCCAGCTGAAGGTGCACAACGCTGACAAGACGGCCGATGAATTCGAAAGCAGCCAGTTGAACCGTGAGAAATTGGTGCCGCCAGGGCAGACGGTAACGGTGTTTCTCGGGCCGCTCGATCCAGGGGAATACAAGTTCTTCGGCGATTTTCACCAGGACACTGCCCAGGGTGTGCTCATCGCTAAATGAAGTGGCTTGCGGTGGGCGTGCTCGCGGCGCTGGCGTTGTCGGCGGCGCCGCGAGCACATGCGGATTACTACATCATCTATCCGGATGAGATCGACCTGGGTGAGTTGGAGGTCGAGCACAATGGCGACGCGTCATTCGATCACAGGCCGGCGAACAACGGTGCACAGACGGAAACGCTGGACTTCGGCACAGGGCTGACACCCTGGTGGCACAGCGAGCTAGAGGTGTTGCTGGACCGCGCCGCCGGCCCTTACCAACCGGACATGGTGGATGGGCTGGTGTCGGAAAACACCTTCCTGCTGACGGAACCCGGCGAATACTGGGCTGACGCCGCGATCTACGCGGAGTACGGGCAATCGCTGACCACGGGCAATCGCGCAGGACCGAATGAGGTCACGTTCGGTCCGCTGTTCCAGAAGGACATTGGTCGCACCACACACACGGTGAACCTGCTGCTGACCCGCCAGCTTGGACCGGACCAGACAACGCAGGGCCTTGATTTCTCCTACGCTTGGCAGAGCCGTTGGAACCTGTGGGCGCCCCTGTCACCGGCGATCGAGATCTACGGTGGCACGGGCATCCTCGGCCAGGTACCCCGCATCGCTCGGCAACAACTCCTGGTCGGCCCCGTGGCAGTGGGACAGCTTGGCCTGAGTGCCCTGGGATTGGGGCACGCCGGGAAGATCAAGTACGAGATCGGCTGGCTGTTCGGCGCGACCACCGCCTCTCCGCAGGGCACGTTGCGCTGGCGGCTGGAACTGGAGATCCCGTTTTAGCGCATGATGAACCGCGGCTCGCGGCCTGCGTGGCCGCCGCGGTTACGCATATGGAACCGCGATGCAAGACCGGCGGTCAGTCGCTGCCTTGCGGTGCGCGGAAGCCGCCGACGCCACGCTCGATATCCGTGACATGGCGCGGGCGGAAGCCGGTGGGATCGGTCAGGCCGCAGGAATGGGCGATAATCTCTACCTCCTCATGCACCTGTTGCGCATAGCGGGCGACCCGGGCGGCCTTGTCAGTTGGATCGAGGCCGGCGATCAGCTTCGGGTTCGCGGCCGTGACTCCGGTCGGGCAGTTGCCGGTGCCGCACTTCATCGCCTGGATACAGCCCAGGCTGAACATAAAGCCGCGGGCCGAGGAGATGAAGTCAGCGCCCATGCAGAGCGCCCACGCCACCTTGTCCGGTGTGACCAGCTTGCCGGATGCGACGATCCGGATGCGATCCTCCAGGCCATGACGTTCACGCGCCGCGGCGACCAGCGGCAGCGCCAATGTGATTGGCAGGCCGACATAGTCGATCAGTGCGGATGGCGCCGCGCCGGTTCCACCCTCGCCGCCATCGATTTGGACGTAGTCCGGGCAGCCCTCCGGGTGCGTGACGCAGTCCTGGAACCAGGAGTCCATAAACTCGGTATCGCCAGCGACGAACTTGACGCCGACGGGCTTGCCGGTGATGTCCCGCACGCGCTGCACGAACTGGCCAAGCTGACGGACATTGGCGATGTCATGGTGCCGGTTCGGGCTGATGCTATCGCGGCCTGCGGGGATGCCGCGGATGGCGGCGATTTCGGCCGTGACCTTCGCACCTGGCAGGATGCCGCCTTTGCCGGGCTTGGCGCCCTGGGCCAGTTTAACCTCGAACATCCGCACCTGATCGTAGGCTGCGATGTCTCTCAGGCGGGATTCAGACAGGGTGCCGTCGGCATCACGCACGCCGTATTTGGCGGTGCCCATCTGCATGATGACGTCGCAGCCTCCCTCCAGATGGTA
>DAICYU010000045.1 GCA_027311485.1 Acetobacteraceae bacterium | reverse complement strand
TGTCGTCCGGACAGATGATAGCTGCCTTTTGATTTCGAAAGGAGATCATTCAGCCTCCGATCATTTGACGACACGCAGGTGTGGCGCCCTGCGGCGCCGGATCTCGGCGTGCGGCCGATGATAGGGCAGCGGCGGCTTGTCGGCATCGAGCCAGACCAGGAACGGGTCCGGCTTGACGGGCCGGGGCGCCTGCCAGAACACATCGAACGTGCCTTCGGTGGTCGACCGGGCGAGCCGCGGTGTCACGAAGCAATGGTTGTTCTCGGGGTCTATCTGGATGGGGCCCTGTGGCGCGTCGAAGCGGTCGAGGGAGACGGCCTTGCGCACGTCCGGGGGATGGGCGGTACCAGCCCGTTGGATCGCGCGGCCAAGCAGCATGGCGCAAACGTAGCTCGCCTCGGCATCGGCGAAGGGTGTCGCGGCCGGGCCGAATGCGTCTCGGTAGTCGGTCACGAACTGCCGGTTCGCCGGTTCGCGCAGTGTCGCGAAATACGGGGAGCAGGTGATATGGCCCGCACCCGCCTCAGGCCCGATGAGCTGCAGTTCCGGTTCGCAGAGACTGCAACTCAACACCGGGGGCAGATCCATCTGCAGTCTGGCCCGATGATAGGCGCGAAAGAAGCTGTAGGCGGACTCGCCGACAAGCGTGTTGAAAATGGCCGGCGGACGCAGGCGGCGGATTTCAGCAATGATGAAATCCATTCCGGTGTCGCCCAGGGGCACCAGCCGTTCGGCCAGCAACCCTCCGCCAGCCGCTGAAACCAGTTCCCGCAGGACCTTGTTCGTCTCCCAGGTCCAGATGTAGTTTGATCCCACACAATAAACGTCGGTGCTGATGTTTGCGATCATGTGACGCGCCAGCGGCACGACGTGCTGATTGGGTGCCGCGCCGACATAGATGACGTTGTCGCTGCTCTCGAACCCCTCATAACGGGCGGCGTGCCACAATAAACCGTCGGTGCCCTCGATCAACGGCAATACCTGCCGCCGGATGGCGGATGTATAGCAGCCGATAAAGTGGCGGACGTCGCCATGCCGAAGCATGTTTTCACACAGCTGGTAGTAGCGCGCCGGGTCGCCGCCGGGATCGACGATCAAGGGGTGCAACTGGAAGCCGGTGCCCGACGCGTTGATCTGGTTGATGCCAAGCAGCGCGCCATTCAGCATTTCCCGCCCGACGGCTCCGTAGATCCCGGACTGCGAATAGAGGAGACCGACAGGAATATTCTGCGGCAATGGGTTCCGATCCGTTGCTGTGGGGTATCCTGGAACCATCCCGCCGAGCCTGACCGGTGTCAACGCTGGGAGAGCCGAGACAGTGGTAGAGCCGACAAAACACCCTTGACAGCGATGATAGCATGCCGAACACTTCTCGGCGATCGCTTGGGTATAGATCCGGGACAACGATGTCCGATTCGGGTTGAAACCATGTATCGCGTTCGTTCAGTTTAGTACTTTTGGCAATGGCGCCTCGCCGGATTCGAAGCACGGATCTGGTCGGGGCATTATTGTTTCTTACCAAAGTAAAAATGATATGAGGAAGCATGCCGGTTAGTACGCCGACGCCCGAGCAGATACTGGAAATCGCATCCAAATACAGGATGGCCCTGACACCGGAAGACGTCGGTGATTTCCGGCGCCTGATGCAGCAAACGCTGGCTTCGTACCGGCGGCTGGATGAACTGGCGGAGCCAACTCTGCCGGTCAGCGTCCCGCGTACGCCCGGCTATCGCCCGCAGTCGGAGGAAAACCCGTACAATGCCTGGTATTGGAAGACCGATATTTCCAGCGGCAAGCCGGGCCCGCTAAGCGGCAAGAAGGTCGCCATCAAGGACAATATCTGTGTCGCCGGCGTACCGATGATGAACGGGTCGTCGTTGCTGGAGGGATTTGTACCGGATATCGACGCCACCGTAGTGACGCGTATCCTGGACGCGGGCGGCACCATTGCCGGCAAGGCCGCCTGTGAAGATTTATGTTTTTCGGGCGCAAGCCACACCTGCGCCACCGGTCCGATTCGAAACCCGCATGATCCAACTCGCAGCGCCGGCGGATCGTCCGGCGGCAGTGCGGCGCTGGTGGCGGCGGGTGAGGTTCCGATGGCCCTTGGCGGGGACCAGGGCGGCTCGATCCGCACGCCGTCCAGCTGGTGCGGGGCGTATGGCCTGAAGCCGACCTGGGGGCTGGTGCCGACCACCGGTTCCATGCCCATCGCCTATTCCGTCGATCATTGTGGCCCGATCTGCGCCAGTGTCGAGGACGTGGCCCGATTGCTGGCCGTGATTGCCGGCCATGATGGCTGGGATTCCCGCACGATCGCCGCCCGGACCGCCGATTACATGGCGGAACTCGGGCAAAGTCCGCGTGGGCTGCGGGTCGGGGTAATGCGGGAAGGCTTCGGCCATCCCGAGAGCGACGGGGCGGTTGACGCGAAGGTGCGTGACGCCATCGCGCGGATCGAGGCCCTGGGCGTGGATGTTACCGAGGTCTCCGTGCCGATGCACTATGATGGTCCGCCGATCTGGAGCGGCATCATCCTTGAAGGCGCGGCCGAGATGATGATGAAGGGCCATGGCGTCGGCAACAACGTGCCCGGCTACTATCCGCTGGGCATGCAGGAAGCGTTCGCGCGCGGCTTCGACACGCGGCTGAACGATGCGTCCGACACGGTCAAGCTGGTGCTGTTACTCGGGGAATATCTGCACCGCTATTATCATAGCCGCTACCACTCCAAGGCGCAGAACCTGCGGGTGTTGCTGCGTCAGGCGTATGACGCGGCGCTGCGGAACGTGGATGTGCTGGTGATGCCGACCATTCCCTTCACCGCGACGGAAATCCCACCGCATGACGCGCCGCGTGCTTTGTCCGTCGAGCGGGCGCTGAACATGCAGGCGAATACCTGTCCGTTCGATGTCTCGGGCAACCCTGCCTTTACGATCCCCTGCGGCAAGGTCGGTGGCCTGCCTGTCGGGATGATGCTGGTGGGCCGGCATTTTGAGGAAGCGACACTGATCCGCCTAGCCCATGCTTTCGAAACGAGCAGCGATTGGCGCAATAACTGACGCATATACAGGAGCAGGACATGGCGAACGAGGATCTGCACTATCTGGAACTGGTCGAGCTGACGCGCCGCATGCATGCGAAGCAGATTTCACCGGTCGAAGTCACAAAGGCAGAGCTGGCGCGGATAGGGGCGCTGGACAAGTCCCTGCGCAGCTTTGCGCTGGTGACGCCGGAGGCGGCGCTGGAACAGGCGCAGCAGGCCGAGGCGGAGATCAACCGCGGCGAGATCAAGGGGCCGCTGCATGGCGCGCCGATCGCGGTGAAGGACCTTTGCTGGACGAAAGGCATTCCGACCGCGGCTGGCATGCCCATCCATCGCGACTTCCGCCCCACGGAGGACGCGACGGTGGTGAAGAAGCTGCGTGCCGCGGGCGCCATCATCCTGGGCAAGCTGCAGCTGACCGAGGGCGCGTTTGCCGACCATCACCCCGACATCCAGCCGCCGGTGAACCCGTGGAACGCGGCGCACTGGTCCGGTGCGTCCTCCAGCGGGTCCGGCGTCGCGACGGCGGCCGGGCTCTGCTACGGGTCGCTGGGGTCCGACACCGGCGGATCGATCCGGTTTCCGTCCGCTGCCAACGGCGTTACCGGGTTGAAGCCGACCTGGGGGCGCGTCAGCCGGTATGGTGTTTTCGAACTGGCGGCGACCCTGGATCATATCGGCCCGATGGCCCGCAGCGCAGCGGACACGGCGGCGATGCTGGGCGCCATTGCCGGCCGGGACGAAAACGACCCGACCGCGAGCCTGGAGCCGGTTCCCGACTATCTCGCCGGCATCGATCAGGGCATCCGCGGCCTGCGGATCGGCGTCGACATGAGCTGGAACCGCAAAGGCACCGATGCGCGGATGGTGCAGGCCGTGGAGGACGCGATCGCGACGGTGCGGCAGCTTGGCGGCGACATCCGCGAAGTGACGTTCCCTGATCCGTCGGCGGTGATCGAGGATTGGGCGATGCACTGCGGTATCGAAACGGCCGTTGCGCATGAGGCGACCTATCCGGCGCGGAAGTCGGAGTATGGGCCGGGGCTGGCGGGGCTGATCGACCTGGGGCGCAGCGCCACGGGCATGCAGTACCAGAAGATATTGCTGCACCGGCACGATTTCAGCGGGCGGCTGCGGGCATTGTTCGAAACCATCGACCTGCTGTTAATTCCGGCGCAGGCGTTCGCGTCGCCGACGATGGCGGAGATGGCCACCCTGGGCGAGGACCCGGCGCAGCTGGCCGCGTTGCTGCAGTTTACCTGCCCGTTCGATGTCAGCGGCAGTCCGACCATTACGCTGCCGTGCGGGATGACGCAGGCCGGCACGCCAGTTGCCTTCCAGTTCGTGGCGCCGCATTTCCATGAGGGGATGCTATGCCGAGCGGGGTACGCTTATCAGAGTGCGACGGATTGGCATCGCCGTCATCCGGCGCTGTCTGCTGTTTGATGCAACGGAGATCAATAACAATGAAAAGACGTTCGCTTCTGTCGGGGGTTGCAGCGTTACCGCTGTTCTCGATCGTTGGCCGCCACAGTGCCTTGGGCGCTGATCCGATCAAGATCGGACTGCTGGAGGATATTTCGGGCGACCTGGCCATGATGGGTCTGCCGAAACTGCATGGATCGCTGCTTGCCGTGGAGGAGATCAACGGCAAGGGCGGGATCATGGGGCGGGAAATCAAGCTGACCCACCTCGATCCGCAAGGCGACAATGCGCGTTACCAGGAATTCGCCCGTCGGCTGCTGCAGCGTGACAAGGTTGATGTCTTGATCGGCGGCATTACGTCTGCCTCACGCGAGGCAATACGGCCGATCGTTGACCGGATGAATGCCCTTTATTTCTATACCAACCAGTATGAGGGCGGCGTCTGCGACGGAAACATGATCAGCGTCGGGGCTGTGCCGGAACAGCAGCTTTCTACGCTGATCCCGTGGATGGTCGAAAAATACGGTAAGCGCGTCTATACAATCGCCGCTGACTACAATTTCGGGCATCTGTCGGCGGAATGGGGGCGCACTATCCTGAAGCCGCTGAACGGCCAGATTGTCGGTGAGGAATTCATCCCGCTGGGCGTTTCGCAGTTCGCGCAGACAATCCAGAACATCCAGAATGCAAAGCCAGACTGGCTGTACATGCTGAATGTCGGTGCGGCGCAGGACTCGTTCTTTGAGCAGGCGTCCGCGGCAGGGCTGCATCTGCCGATGGGCAGCCCGATCAAGATCATGCTGGGCTTCGAGCACAAGCGTTTCGCGCCGCCGGCGCTGGAGAACATGCACGCGTCCGCCAACTGGTTCGAGGAACTCGATACCCCGGCGGCGAATGACTTCAAGAAGCGCTGGCACGCCAAGTACCCGAAGGAGCCGTACATCAACGACATGGGCTATAACGCCTATGTTGCACTGTATATGTACAAGATGCTGGTCGAGGGAGCCAAGTCGACCAAGAAGGATGCAATCCGCAAGGTCATTGACAAGGGCGGTGCCTGCATCGATGCGCCGGAAGGTGAGATCTGCATTGATCCCAAGAGCCAGCACACCTCGCACCACATGCGGCTGATTTCGGTCGATGCCCAGCATCACGTCCATGTCGACAAGGATTTCGGCACCATCCAGCCGTATTGGCTCGGCCAGGTCGGCTGCGACCTGACGAAGTTCGATCCGAAGGAGCAATTCAGTCCGGATCATCTCCCGAAGAAAATGTAGTCGGATAGCGCAGGGTTCAGGCTTGGGCGGAGGTTTGCTTTGATGTTCGCGGACTTGTTTGCGTATTTTTACCAGTTCGCGGATGTCTTCGCGTTCCTCGTGCTGTCGGCGGCTGGTCTTGCGGTGATCTTCGGCATGATGGGCATCATCAACATGGCCCATGGTGAGTTCATCATGTGCGGCGCCTACGCGACGACATTCGCGTATCACGCCGGATTGCCGCTGCCGCTGGCGCAAGCCTGCGGCGCCATCGTCGCCGGCGTGATCGGCATCATCCTGGAAGCGGTGCTGATCCGGCCGTTCTACAGCCGGCCGCTCGATTCATTGCTGATCACCTGGGGGCTGAGCCTGGTCGTGACGCAAGGAACGCTGATCGTGCTGGGGTCTTCGATGCCTGGCATCGGCACCCCGAGCGGCGGTTTCCACATCGGCGAATACGGGTTTTCGACCTATCGGATGATCCTGTTCGCCGCGGCGCTTTGCGTGCTCGGGTTCATCTATCTGCTGTTCAAGCGCACCCGCTTCGGGGTGCATGCCCGGGCCACTATGCAGAACGCCGGCATGGCCCAGGCGCTGGGTGTTCGCCGCAACCGTATCTACGCGCTGACATTCGGCGTCGGCGCCGCGCTGGCGGGCCTATGCGGTGCGCTGTATGCGCCGACGATGACGCTGATCCCGACGATGGGCGCGACGTTCATCGTCGAATCGTTCGTCACGGTGGTGGTCGGCGGCGCCAATGTGCTGCTTGGCACCGCACCGGCCGCCGTGGCGCTGGCCATCACGCGCACGGCGCTGAACGGCCTGTATGGACAGGTGTTTGGCCAGATCGGCCTGCTGCTGGCGGTCGTGCTGATTATCCGTGTCCTGCCGGAAGGTTTTTCCGGCTGGCTTGCAAAACGCGCCAGCTGAGGGGACGTGATGCTGCATCTTCTGAATGGCCCGCAGACCATGGGGAACGGGCGCGCCTTCTGGGCGTGCGCCTGCCTGGTGCTGCTGGCGGCGCTGATTTATCCGGTTTTCGCGGATCCGTACGACGTCGGTAATTTCGCTTATTTCCTGATCTGGGTGTTCATGGCCCTGGGGCTCTGCCTGATGTGGGGCTATGGCGGCATGCTGTCCTTTGGCCAGACCTTCTTCTTCGGCATTGGCGGCTATGCCTACGGGGTGCTCTCGGTCGATCTCGGCAGCGCGTATGGCATGGCGCTGGGCAATTTCGCCCTGGCGGTGCTGCTGGCCGGGGTGGCGGCTGCGATCCTCGGTTACCTGATGATCTACGGCCGCATCGGCGGTGTGTTCTTTGGCATCGTCACCCTGGCGGTGACGCTGGCGCTGGCGTACTTCCTGGGGCAGACCGCCGGGCCGGAATGGGCCATCGGCAAGGCTCGGCTGAACGGCTTCAACGGCATGCAGGGCATGTCGCCCCTGTCGCTGCCCTGGTTCGGCGGCGACATCGATCTTGAGGAAACCCCGCTGTACTATTTCGTGCTGGTCCTGCTGGTCGGCACCTATCTGGCGCTGCGCATGCTGGTCAACGCACGCTTCGGCAACGTGCTCGTGGCGCTGCGGGAGGATCCGCAGCGGACCGAGCTGCTTGGCTACGACGTGCGGCGTTTTCAGTTCGGCGCGTTCGTGATCGGCAGCATGCTCGCCGCAGTCAGTGGCGTACTCTACACGGCTTGGGGGCAGTTCATCACGCCGGCAAGCATCGGCTTGCCCGCCGCGGCCATGCCCATCGTCTGGGTCGCGTTTTCGGGACGATCCGACCTGACCGCCGTGCTGGTGGGCACCTTCGTCCTGCTCGCGGCGTTCCAGACGCTGACGATCTACAGTGAGCAGGCGGCGCTGATCCTGATGGGGGTCATCCTGATCGTCACGGTGATGTTCGTGCCGCACGGCTGCTTCGTCGGCCTGGGGCGGATCGCCGCCTGGCTGCCGCGGCGCGGGCGCACCGTGCGCCGGCCATCGGCGGAGGTGGGCTGAGATGAGCGCGCTGCTTGAAATCGTCGGTGCCAGCAAAAGCTTCGGCGGCGTCTTTGCCGTGTCCGATGTCGACCTGTCCGTCCAACCCGGGGAGATGCACTGCCTGATCGGCCCGAACGGCGCCGGGAAAAGCACGCTGTTCAAGCTTGTAGTCGGCACCTATCCGCCGTCGGCGGGACGGATCGTGTTTCGCGGCTCCGACATCACCCGGGCCAAGCCGTTTGCCCGGGTGGGCAGGGGCATGAGCATCAAGATGCAGGCGCCCAGCGTCTTCAAGGCGCTGCCGGTCAGGCAGAACCTGCATATCGCCCTGCAGGACCATGTTGCGCGGCATGCCATCGGCGCGGAGGAGGACCGGCTTCTGGACATCCTCGGGCTGACGGACGATGCGGACCGTCCGGCGGGCCTGCTGTCGCACGGGCAGCAGCAATGGCTGGAGATCGGGATGGCGCTGGCGCTGCGGCCGGTGCTGCTGCTGCTGGATGAACCGACGGCCGGCCTGTCGCCAGAAGAAACATTCCGCACCGGTGAACTGGTCCGGCGCCTCAACGCGGAGGGAATGACGATGCTGATCGTCGAGCACGACATGGCCTTCGTGCGGCAGATCGCGACCGGCGTGACGGTGCTGCACCTGGGAAAGGTTTTCGCCCGCGGCAGCATCGACGAAATCGTCGCGGACGAGCGTGTGGCGGAGATCTATCTGGGCACGCCGCATGGCGCATGAACCGATCCTGACGATGGCGGGGGTGCATGCCCGCTACGATGTGACCCCGGTGCTGCGCGGCATCGACCTGACCGTCGCCGCGGGTGAGATCGTCGCCGTCATCGGGCGCAATGGCGTTGGCAAGACCACGCTGATGCGATGCACGATCGGGCTGCTTCCAGCCGCAAGCGGCGCAATTACCTACGCCGGCCGCAATATCACCAGCTTTTCCGCCGATCGCAGGGCTCGGCTGGGCATCGGCTACATCCCGCAGGGCAGGGATGTTTTTCCCCGCATGACGGTGGAAGAAAACCTGCAGGTGGGAGAGCTGATCGGCCAATCGCGCAAGCCGCCGGCAACCGACCTTGTGTTTGACTATTTCCCGATCCTGAAGGAACGCCGCAAGCAGCTGGCCGGCACGATGTCGGGCGGACAGCAACAGCAACTGGCGATCGGGCGGGCGCTGATTGGAAGCCCGAAACTGCTGCTGCTGGATGAGCCGTCCGAGGGTATCCAGCCATCCATCGTGCAAATGATCTGCCGAGCCCTGCGATCGATCCGGGACAAGTTTGGTACCACGATCGTGTTTGTCGAACAGAACCTCGATACGATCCTCGCCCTGGCGGAACGGTGCGTGGTGATGGAGAAGGGGCAAATCATCGCCGAAATTCCGGCCGGGCAGGTGACACAGGACAGCGTGCGCCAGCATCTTCTTATCTAACGGTTGATACTGGATTAACGGCTGCCACTGGATTTAACCGCTGGCACTAGGGGGGATCATGGCCAACGTCGTTTCCGTCACTTTCGATATTGCCTCCTTCACCTCGGTGATGGTGCTGATCGTGCTCGGGCTTGGCGTGATCGCCAGCATGATGGGCATCTTCAACTTCGCGCACGGGGAGTTCGTGCTGCTGGGCGCATACACGGTTTATCTGTCGGCATCCGCCGGGCTGGGGCTGTGGTTCGGCATCGTCGCGGCGCCGGTTGTGGTCGGCGTCCTCGGGCTGATCATGGAGCGTCTGATCATCAGGCGCTTCTATGCCTCGCCCATTATCGCGATGCTGGGAACCTACGCGATCGGCCTGGTGATCCGGGAGACGGTCCGTGGCCTGCTGGGCGGGCACTACGAGTCGATTCCCGAGCCGATCGGGGGGGCGTTCTCGATCGGCGGGGTCAACTTCTCGATCTGGCGGACCATTATCATCATCGCGACCGTGGCGGTGCTGTCCGGAAGCTGGTGGATGCTGGCACATACGCCGATCGGGCTGCGCATTCGCGGCGCGTTGGAAAACCCGATGCTGGCGCGGGCGTGCGGCATCTCGACATCACGGCTGTATGGGCTGACATTCGCCTTTGGATCGGCGCTTGCGGGACTAGCGGGCGCGTTGATCGTGCCGCTGTATCAGCTGTCGGCCGATATCGGGATCAGGTTCCTGGTACAGGGGTTCCTGTCGGTCATGCTGGGTGGGGTCGGCACGTTCTCGGGGCCTGTGCTTGGCGCGGGCGGCGTGGGCGTGATGGCATCCGGGCTACCCTGGCTGGTGCCGCCGGTGCTGGCTGACCCGCTGGTGTTCCTGATCGCGCTGGTGATCGTGAAAATCCGCCCACAAGGCTTCATCGGGGCGGCGCGTACTTGAACCGACCAAATACTTGAACTGAACGAAAACAGGGGGGACTGACATGAAAGAAGCGAAAACCGGCTTCACACCATCACGCCGCGGATTCCTGAGCGGGGCAGGGGCGCTGGCTACGGCCGGATGGGTCGGCGGTGCGGCGGCCGGCTGGGTGCTGCGGCCGGCCTGGGCCCATGCCGCCGGCCCGATCAAGATGGGGATTGCCACCGACATCACCGGCCCCATCGCCCCCTCGGGCAATGCCGACTGGCAGGTCGCGCAGTTCACCATCGAGCAGATCAACAAGGATGGCGGCATCCTGGGCCGGCCGATCCAGCTTTTCCTGGAAGATACGGCGTCCGATCCCAACGTCGCGGTCGGCAATGTCCGGCGGATGATCCAGGAGCACCGGCCGGACGTGGTCCTGGGCGGGATCACCAGCGCCATGCGGCAGGCGATCAAGGACCCGATCGTGACGCGGGGACGCACTCTTTACATCTATCCACAGCTGTATGAAGGCAAGGAGTGCACGAAGGACCTGTTCTGCACGGGACCGACGCCGGCACAGCAATGCGACAAGCTGATTCCCTATCTGATCAAGACGGTGGGCAAGAAGCGCTTCGCCCTGCCGTCGGCGAACTACGTGTGGCCACAGGTCCTGAACAAATATGCCCGCAAGGTCATCGAGGCGAATGGCGGCGAGGTGGTGTTTGAGGAATACTACCCGCTCGACCAGCCCGAGTATTCAGCCACGATCAGCAAGATCAAGGACGGCAAGGTCGATTGCGTGTTCAACACCGTGATCCCGCCCGGGCTGCAGCCGTTCATGAAGCAGCTGTACGAGTCTGGCTTCCAGAAGAACGGCGGCGTGCTGACCTGCGTGTACTTCGATGAGAACACGCTGAACTACCTGCCGGCCAATGAGATGGAGGGACTGTACAGCTGCCTGGATTATTTCCAGGCGGTCGATGATCCGTTCAGCAAGAAGTTGCAGGAAGATTACGCCAAGCGGTTCCCGAACACGAAGTACCTGTTTACCGCCGGCGCTGCCGCAACCGGGATGTACCGGGGGATCAAGTTCTACGAGGCGGCCGTTAAGGAGACGAAGGGCGACCTGCATCGCGATGCGGTCGCCGCTGCGATGGACCACGCGGTGATCGAGCATGGCCCAGGGGGCGGCGCCGCGATGGTGCCTGGCCATATGCACTGCAAAATGAACATGTACACCGCGATCTGCCGGATCAACGCCGGAAAGCCCTATTACGAGATCGTCGATAAGGCCGACATGGTGGATCCGCGGGAGTGCTGAGAGCAACCAAGTTGCAGGGCGGGGGGCGTCGCGCCTTCCGGGCCTTGCCGGCGGTCGAATTGCTTGTATTCGCCGCGCTGGTGGCGGCGCCGTTCCTGCTGTCGGAGCGGCTCGATCTGATCACGCTGATCACCAACATGATGATCCTGTCGATCTTCGCGATCAGCTTCGATATGTGCTGGGGGTTCTCCGGCATCATGTCGTTCGGGCAGGCCCTGTTCTTCGGCGTATCGGGGTATGCCATCGCGCTGGTCGGCCGTGATCTTGGCTTCAGCGCGATTTGGGGCGTGCTGCCGCTGGCCATGGCGACCGGCCTGCTGCTGGCCGCCCTCCTGGCAGCGTTCCTGCTTCTCGGCCGCAAGGTGCCAAGCGTTATCTTCGTCGCGTTCGGAACCCTGACCGGTTCCTATGCGGCGGAGCGCCTGGTTTCAGGCTGGCAGTATGTCGGCGCCGGCAACGGGCTGTCGTCGATCAAGCTGCTGCAACTCGGCTCCTTCGAATTTGTCGAAGGATTTGAGTTCTACACGCTGGCCTTCCTGAGCCTGCTGGCCATCTACCTGGTCTGCCGCTTCATCGTGCGTTCGCAACTCGGCCTGGTGCTTGCCGGGATCCGACAGAATGAGGAGCGGCTGGCGTTCCTGGGGTATCGCGTTCAGCTGTTCAAGGCGGTGATCTTCTCCTTCGCCGGGATGGCGGCCGGTCTGTCCGGTGCGTTGTACAGCTATCATCAGGGCTTTATCGGGCCCGCCAATATGGGGCCCAGCCTGTCCACGACGGCGGTGATCTACTGCCTGCTTGGCGGTGCCGGCACCCTGATCGGCCCTGTGATCGGCACAGTCGCCATCGAGGCACTGAGTTACGGCCTGTCCGACATCGACGCGATACGCCACTTCTGGCCGGTCATTCTTGGCCTTGTGCTGCTGGTGATTGTCATGTTCCAGCCAACCGGCCTGCTGGGCCTGGTCGTTTCCAACCGAGAGCGTATCGGCTCCTATGGCGCCCGGGGACGCGGACGTGCCCGTGTCTAACGCCCCGCCACTTCTTGAGATCGCCGGGGTCAGCAAGATGTTTGGCGCCCTGCATGCACTTGATGACGTCAGCGTCACGGTCCGCGCCGGTACCTTTCATGGTCTGATCGGCCCCAACGGCTCCGGCAAAAGCACGCTGCTGAAGGCCATCGCCGGCGCCCACTTCCCCACCAGCGGGACAATCCGCTTCGACCGGACGGACATTACAAGCTGGGCGCCGTATCAGCGTGCGCGGGCCGGTCTGAGCCTGAAATTCCAGATCACAGCGGTGCTGCGGGAGCTGTCGGTGTACGACAATGTCCTTCTGGCGCTGCAATCCGCGGAATCCGCATGGTCGCTGGTCTGGTCGCGCACGCGGCGGCGTCTCGACGCGCAGGTCATGCAGGCGCTGGATCGGTTCCGTCTTGCCGACCGCGCCGATGCGCTGGCCGGGGAACTCAGCCATGGTGAGCAGCAATGGCTGGAGATTGCCATGGCGCTGGCACCGGGGCCGAAGCTGCTGCTGCTGGATGAGCCCACCGGTGGCATGAGCCCGGAGGAAAGGCGTATCACGGGGGAACTTCTGCTGCCCATCAAGGCGGACTGTGCCCTGGTCATCGTCGAACACGACCTCGATTTCATCAAGAATATCTGCGATCACCTCACCGTTCTGGATCAGGGGCGGGTGCTGTGCGACGGCACGGTGCGTGAAATCGAAGAATCACCCGAGATCCAAAGGGTTTATACCAGTCGTGTCTGATATTTCTCCCATACTTGTGGCGACCGGTCTCGACGCCGGCTATGGCCGCAGCCAGGTGCTGTTCGACATGCGGATCAGCACCCCCCGGCAAGGCGCGGTCGCGGTGCTGGGCCGCAACGGCGCCGGGAAATCCACGCTGCTGAAGACCTTGGCGGGGGAGTTGCGGCTGATGGGCGGGTCCATCCTGTTCGACGGGCAGGAGGCCAGCGGTGAACCAACCGAACGGCGGGCTCGGCGCGGCATTGGCTTCGTGCCGCAGGAGGATGCGATCTTCGGCAAACTGACGGTGCGGGAAAACCTGTTGCTGGGCGCCACGCGGCAGAAGGATCAGGAGGGCATCGACGAGGTGCTCGATTTCTTCCCCAAGTTGGCGCAGCGCATGGGGCAGACGGCGGCCACGCTGTCGGGTGGCGAACGCAAGATGCTGGCGATCAGCCGAGCGCTGTTGGGGCGTCCGAAGTTGCTGCTGCTGGATGAGCCGACGGAGGGCGTCTGGATCGGGGTAATTGAGGAAATTGCGGAACGCCTGTCGTTACTGGCGCGACGGATG
>DAICYU010000459.1 GCA_027311485.1 Acetobacteraceae bacterium | reverse complement strand
CCGCCGTGATCGGCCGGGGCTGGCTGACATCGAAGCGCAGCCGGTCCGGTGCGTTCAGGCTGCCTTTCTGCGTCACATGCGTGCCCAGCTTCCGCCGCAGCGCCTCATGCAGCAGGTGCGTCGCCGAGTGGTGGGCGCGGATCGCCGTCCGCCGCGTGTGATCGACCTCGGCCACCACGGCCGTCCCGACCCGGGCGTCGCCGCTTTCAACGGTGCCGAGGTGAACGAACAGGTCGCCCAGCTTCTTCTGTGTGTCGGTGATCCGGATCAGCAGCCCGTCCGGCCCGGTGATCGTGCCGGTATCGCCCACCTGACCGCCGCTTTCACCGTAGAACGGGGTCTGGTTCAGCACCACCGCCACGTCCGTCCCGGCCGGCGCGGCTGCAACCGCGGCTCCGTCGGCCACCAGCGCCAGGATCGAGCCTTCCGCGCTTTCCGTCGCATAACCCAGGAACTCGGTGGCACCGACCTGTTCCTTGATCTCGAACCACACCCGCTCGGTCGCGGCATCGCCGGACCCGGCCCAGGCGGCACGGGCGCGGACGCGCTGTTCCTGCATCGCCGCCTCGAACCCCGCCAGGTCCACGCTGCGCCCCTGTTCGCGCAGCGCATCCTGGGTCAGGTCCAGCGGGAAGCCGTACGTGTCATACAGCCGGAACGCCACCGCGCCGGGCAGCGCCGCATGGTCGCCCAGACGCCCGGTTTCCTCGGCCAGCAGGTGCAGACCGCGTTCCAGAAGGTGCTTGAAGCGGGTTTCCTCCAGCAGCAGCGTTTCCCGGATCAGCGCCTCGGCCCGCCCGAGTTCCGGGTAGGCGGCGCCCATCTGCCGCACCAGCGTCGGCACCAGCCGGTGCATCACCGGCTCCTTCGCCCCCATCATCGCCGCATGGCGCATTGCTCGGCGCATAATACGGCGCAGCACATAACCACGCCCTTCATTCGACGGCAGCACGCCGTCGGCCATCAGGAAGGAGGTGCTGCGCAGATGGTCCGCGATCACCCGGTGGCTGGTCTTGTACGGCCCGTCCGGGTCCTGCCCGGTGGCGTCGGCGCTGGCCAGGATCAGCGCGCGGAAAATATCGATGTCGTAGTTGTCGTGCTTGCCCTGCAGGATGGCCGCGATCCGCTCCAGCCCCATGCCGGTGTCGATCGACGGACGGGGCAGGGGCGCGCGCACACCCGGCGGCCCTTCCTCATACTGCATGAACACCAGGTTCCAGATTTCGATGAACCGGTCCCCGTCCTCATCCGGGCTGCCGGGCGGGCCGCCGGGGATCGACGGGCCATGATCATAGAAGATCTCACTGCACGGCCCGCACGGCCCCGTGTCACCCATCCGCCAGAAATTGTCGGAGGTGGCGATGTGGATGATCCGCTCATCCGGCAAGCCGGCGACCTTCTTCCAGATCGCCGCGGCATCCTCATCCTCGGCGAACACGGTCACCAGCAGCCGGTCCTTCGGCAGCCCGTACTCGCGCGTTACCAGTTCCCAGGCGTAGGGGATCGCGGCTTCCTTGAAATAGTCGCCGAAGCTGAAATTCCCCAGCATCTCAAAGAACGTATGATGCCGGGCGGTGTATCCGACATTGTCCAGGTCATTGTGCTTCCCCCCGGCGCGGACGCATTTCTGCGCCGTCGTCGCACGGTTGTAGGGACGCTTTTCCTGGCCGGTGAAGACGTTCTTGAATTGCACCATCCCGGCGTTGGTGAACATCAGCGTCGGGTCGTTGCGCGGCACAAGCGGCGAGCTTTCGACCACCTGATGGCCGTTGCGGGCGAAGTAGTCCAGGAACGTGGCTCGGATATCGTTGCTGCTGGCCATGGCGCGTGGTCTGGGTCCCAGTAGAGTTCATCAATCCTACCCACCTAGCGCACCACCCGCCCCGAGTCACGGTCGCGCGGCCATTATCCCGCTGCCATCGCTTCGCAGCGGGATCACACCGCCACATCCGGGGCATCGGCCGCAATCTGGCGTTGCATTCAATGCACCATTGCACGCCAAGCCAGCAGCCCGCTATGCAGCCACACAAATCCGTGACCGAGATTCCCCTTGGCTCTTCCGCGCGCCGTCTCCGCCTGCCTCGGCCTGCTGGCGCTTCTGCTGCTGTGCCGCTGCGCCCCGCCCACCATCGACTGCACGCTGCACCCGGTGGCGCAACTGCCGCTGCAGGTGGAGGATCAGTTGTTGGTCATGCCCGTCGGCATCGACGGGCATTGGGTGCATCTGGTCGTCGATAGCGGGGCTGAGCGCAGCACGTTGGCGCGGGATGTTGTGGACCGGATTCATTTGAAGCCGGATACCCGCTTCACGACGCGGTCCCTGGGCGTCGGCGGCGCGACCGCCAGCAACGACGTGACGATCGACAGCCTGGTGCTGGGCGGGGTGCGGTTCCCGGTGCCGCGCATGGCGGTCGGGTCATTCAACCTGCACACACCGCAGGGGCTGGACGCCGACGGCCTGCTGGGGGCCGATATCCTGTTGGCGTTCGATATGGACATCAACGTGCCTGGCAAGACGTTGACCCTGTACCGCAGCCGCATCTGTCCTGACGTCCGTCCGCCCTGGTCCGAACCAGCGGTCGAGATCACCGGCGTCCGCGCCCGCAAGGACCGGCTGCTGCTGCCGTTCGACCTCGACGGCGCCAGCGGCATGGCCTTCCTGGACACCGGCGCGCAGCACACCGTTCTTGGCGTCGCCATGGCCCGCCGGATGGGCCTGACAGACGCGGCGATGGCGGACGATCCACCTGTACGCCAGCACGGCGTCGGTCCGAACGAAACCATCGCACGCCTGCACCGCTTCAGCCTGCTGCGCATTGGCCCGATCGCCGAGGAAGCGCCGCAGATCACGGTGATGCCGACCGATGCCGGGTTCGGCGACGCCCTGATCGGCGAAGAATTCCTGAACGGACGTCGCGTTTGGATTTCATTCAGGAATCGGACGGTATTCGTCTCGGCACGACCGGGCGAACGCTGACCGTCGAACGCTGACCGGGCGAACGCTGACCAGGCACATGCTGACCGGGGACGGCCGCATCGCCGCTGGCACCGTCCAGCGCTCGTTATGCCTCCGCCGACGGCGCCTGCCTGCCGCCAGTGGAGACGCCAGTGGGGACACCAGTGGGGACGCCGGTCGGGGCGGCGGCGCAGTCCCGCAGCATCGCCGCCATCGCCGCCTCGATCGCGGCAACCTGTTCGGCGGACAGCAGCAGCCCGAGCTTGCTGCGGCGCCAGATCACATCCGCGGCAGTGCGGGCCCATTCCGCTTGGACCAGATAGCGCAGCTCGGCTTCATATAAGCCGGCGCCGAACGGACGGCCGAGGTCGTTCACGTGCGTCGCATCGCCCAGCACCCGCGGCAACAACGTGCCATACGCCCGCAACAGCCGGTTCAGCAGCGGTTTCGCCAGAAATGGAAAACGCTCGGTTGCCGCAACGGTTTGCGCGCGGAAGCCGTTCATCGGGAAATCACCGCCGGGCAGGGCGGTGCGCCCGGTCCAGCCGGCCGGCAGGCCCGAAATCCCCGGCAGCTTCGGCTCCAACTGTGCCAAGGCAGCCAAAGCGAGCCGGCGATAGGTGGTGAGCTTGCCGCCAAAAACCGACAGCAACGGCGCCATCGCGTCCGGCGCGTCCAGCTTCAGCACATAGTCCCGTGACGCCTCCTGCGCCGCCGACGCGTGCTCGTCATACAGCGGGCGAACGCCGGCATAGGACCAGACCACCATCGCCGGCGTCACCGGTTCGCGCAGATAGGCGCTGGCGGAGCGGCAAAGGTACTCGATTTCGGCCTCGGTCGCGTGTGCCGTGGCCGGGTCACCCTGGAACTCCTGGTCGGTGGTGCCGATCAGGGTGAAACCGTCCTGGAACGGAATCGCGAAGATGATCCGCCCGTCATCGTTCTGGAAGATGTAGCTGAAGTCCGGCGG
>DAICYU010000458.1:3616-3926 GCA_027311485.1 Acetobacteraceae bacterium | reverse complement strand
AATTGCGCCGCCGGGCAGGCGTGCGGAAATTCTTCCCGGCCGAAATACGCGCCGAGACCTTCCGGCAGCCGGCCGAGCGTAAGCCGCGACGCGACGGGGGGCGGCAGAAGGAGTGCGCCGGAGAAGGGCGGTCCGGTCAGGAATTTGGATCCTGTAATCAGGACAGCCGCATCAAGCGCCAGATAGTGCCGGATAGAGGCGCGCGAGAGGCGCAGCTGGCAGGCATCCACCACGATATCGAAAGCGTCGCCGAACCGTGCGCGCAGGTCCTGCAGCAAAGCGGCGCGCGGTGCGAGCAGGCCGGTCTTGG
>DAICYU010000458.1:0-3606 GCA_027311485.1 Acetobacteraceae bacterium | reverse complement strand
TGGCAAGGTCGAGCACGTGCAGGATGACGCGCCTTCCCGCTGCCAGCCCAGCCGCGATCGCGTCGGTGATTTCGGCTTCAACCGATTCGATCGGCCGGATGGCGCCGACCGCGTCGCGCAGCGGGATGGCGGCGAGCTGCGTGTCCGTGCGAAAGCCAGCCACCGGGCTTTCCCGGATGACCGCCTGGCCGCTTGCGGTATCGACGGCGAAATGCCGGCCCAGCGCGGCCTTGGGTACGCCCGAGCCGGTTTCCTCCGGCGCGATCAGAATGGTGAGGACAGGCTTTTCCGGGGCCGCCAGATGCGCGAGCGCGAGCGCCAGCAGCTCGGTGTCCGTACCGGACGCGGCGAGCACCACGGCACTGCCTGGCGCCATATCGTAAAGACGCCCAAGGCGCTTGCGCACATCTGAAAGCTGCGCCGCGATGGGGTGGCGATCGCCGCTGCGCAGCATTGCCGCCGTGGTCGCCCGTCGGGCCGCCTCGGCCGCGGCATATCCACGTTCCGAAACGGAAGAGGCGGTTGTGGAGGCATAGGTGATCGCCCAGGGCCGTGGGCGATGGCTCGCGCCGTAGCCGTTGAGCCGGGTCTGGGGATCGACCTGCAACCGTATGTCGCCGCCGGTTTCCATGATGGCATCGGCTGGTGCGAGCACGGGCCAGAGAGCCCGGATGGCCAGGATGTCATCGGTGTCGATGGGTGCTCCTTGTCCAATGATCCTCCAGGCACGGAGCAACGGCGATGGTTCATCCGGTGGCAGATCGGCGGCCATTGGCGCGAGCCAGTCCGGCAGGTCGGCATTCTCCGCCGCGATGGCCTGGGCGACGATGCGCGCCGCGGCAAGCCCGGCGCGTGCGATCGGAGCGGTCCGGCCGAGTGCGAGCCATTCGGCCTCGATCATATGCCGCAGCACCGTGTCGGCCGCGGATTGGGAATGATCCTGCTGGTCGGCGTGTATCATGGTATGTTTCATATCTTCGTTTGACCACTCACCAATGGCATGGCGCCGCGCCTCGCGATTTCCGTCAGTTCTTTAAGTATATGAAACATTAGCCCAGTCATCCGATCGCCTGATTCGTCCAAACGATCAGGCAATAAACTGCCACTCCTGACAGGAGATGACCTGGTAATCATCAAAGCAGGATACGAATTGGCACAAGTAAAGAATGTTTTAGCCAATTGTACCCAACAGGAATTTGCGGTGATTTCAAATCATAGACATTCACGAGCCTAATCAGGCCACACGTCAGCCGGAACATGACATTCCGGCTGAAACGTGGCATTCGTCAAATGCGCCCACTCAGGGCAGGGTCGTCAGGCTTTGTGCCATTCCACCCGGTCGTACCCCATCCCGACCGCCATCTGCTCGACCCAGGATCTCACCCCGGCGGCATCCGTGCCGACATGCATGTCGGGGAATGCCTCGACACCCGCCTGCTCCTGGTTGAGTTCGCCGGGATATTCCGCGCGGAACAACCCCGGTTCGACCTCCTGCAGGATCGCGTGCAACGTGCCGCTCTTTGGCCCCGCACCCACCGGCTCAGCTCCGGCCGCCGGGCAGGATGCCGGACAGCACTTCCTTGGCGGTATCGACCAGGACGCTGCCTTCCTCGGGATCACCCTTCACCAGGGTGGAGGTAAACGCCTTCGCCTGCGCCAGCGTGATATGCGGCGGCAGCGGCGGCACGTTCGGGTCGGTCTTGACCTCCAGCACCACGGGCCGGTCGGACGACAAGGCCTCCTCCCACGCGCCGGCGAGCCGGTCCGGGCTGTCCACAAAGATGCCGCGCAGGCCAATCAGTTCGGCGAAGCGGTGATAGGGCACGTCCGGCAGTTGCTGGCTGGCGTTGAACTTGGGATCACCGGACATGACTCGTTGTTCCCACGTGACCTGGTTCAGGTCCTGGTTATTGAAGACGCAGCATACCCAGGTCTTGTTCGACCATTCGCGCCAGTATTTGGCGACCGTGATCAGCTCCGCCATGTTGTTCATCTGCATCGCGCCGTCACCGACCAGCGCGACCACAGGGCGATCGGGGTGGGCAAACTTGGCGGCGATGGCATACGGCACCGCCGCACCCATCGAAGCCAGGCCGCCGGACAGTGACATCATCATGCCGCGCCGAACCTTGATGTCGCGCGCATACCAGTTGGCGCAGGAACCGGAATCGCTGGTGACGATCACCCGCTCGGGCAGGCGCGGTGAAAGTTCCCATGTTACGCGCTGCGGATTGACCGGGTTGGCGCTGTGCATCGCCCGACCCTCGAGCTCCTTCCACCAGGCCTGCACGTTCTTTTCGATCGTGTTGCGCCAGGACCGGTCGGTTTTCTCCTCCAGCATCGGCAGCAGCGCCCGCAGCGTTTCCGCCGCGTCGCCGGTCAGGCAGACCTCCATCGGATAGCGCAGGCTCAGCATGTCCGGCTTAATGTCGATCTGCACCCCACGCGCGGCGCCTTCCTTCGGCAGGAATTCCGAATACGGGAAGCCGGAGCCGACCATCAGCAGCGTGTCGCACTCCGTCATCATATCCCAGCTCGGCCTCGAGCCCAGCAGGCCGATCGAGCCGGTGACCCACGGCAGGTCGTCCGGCAGGGTGGCCTTGCCCAGCAGCGCCTTGGCGCAGCCTGCGCCCAGCTTGTTGGCGACGGCAATGACCTCATCCGTGGCCTGCAAGGCACCCGCGCCGACCAGCATCGCCACCTTCTTCCCGGCATTCAGCACGTCCGCCGCCCGTCGCAGGTCCGCGTCATAAGGCACGACCTTCGGGTCGGTATAGCCAATGCCGGAATGCACGGTGCCATGCTTCCGCGGCGGCTCGGAGTAGGACATCTCCTGCAGATCGTTCGGCAGGATGATCGCGGTGACCTTCCGCTCCCCCTTGGCGATGCGCATGGCGCGATCGACCAGGTGGCGCACCTGCGCCGGCGCGCTGGCCTGCTGCACGAAGGCGCCGGCTACATCCTTGTACATGCTTTGCAGGTCGAGTTCCTGCTGATAGTGCCCGCCCATCGCCGTGCGTGCCTGCTGGCCGGCAATGGCAAGCAAGGGCATGTGGTCCATGCGCGCGTCATACATTCCGGTGATCAGGTGCGATGCGCCGGGGCCCGAGGTGGCCATGCACACGCCAACCTCCCCGGTGAACTTGGCATAGGCGGACGCCATGAAGGCGGCCATTTCCTCATGCCGCACCTGCACCAGCTTGATCTTGTCTTCGCCGAAACGGTTTAATGCGCCGAGCAGGCCGTTGATGCCGTCACCCGGGTAGCCGAAAACCGTGCGCACGCCCCATTTATAGAGCCGGTCCCAGAAGAAGTCGCCCACGGTCTGTGCCATTTCCGTCCTCCGCACACCTTACTGATGCGACCCGAACATCACGGATATGGCGGAAGTTCCCTGGTTATGCGCAATTCATCCCGCCCGCCGCGGGTTCTCCAAGGGCGTTCCATCGAAGGGTTCCATGACGGAGGGCATCAGGCTGCGAGCGGCGTGAGCAGATCCGGATCATCGTTGCGAATGTTACCGACGCGTTTGTCCACTGGCCAGAGCCGCAGCACACCCTCGGGCGAGGAATGCAACAGCGATCCCGGATCGGCTTCGACCTCACC
>DAICYU010000457.1 GCA_027311485.1 Acetobacteraceae bacterium | reverse complement strand
AATTTTGTAAGAATCACGTCTCATTAACGCTGTCCGGTGTAGAGAAAATATTCGTTGTGCAGTAGAAGGTGTGGATGCATCGCTGCCCGCCTTCTACGCGCGACGACGGGATCACAGACCGGTTTTTGCGCCGGCTGCCCGGCGCGACCGTTCTCCTTGTCAGCCATAGCCCCGTGTGGCGGCAGGCGGTGCAGGATGCCGCAATCCTTTTGGGCTGCGGCGTTGTCGCAGCCGGCGGGCGCGATGCCCTGGCGCTGCTGGCCCGGGCGGCGCCGCAATATTCGCATCTTTTGGTGGACCAGGCCGACGCCGAGGGCCTGTTCGACGAATTGGCCGACATGGCGACTGAAGTCCAATGTCCGGACACTGACATGCTGGTTCTGGGCGCGAAAGCCAACGCCGACCGGCAGCTGCGCTCCATTCCCCTGGCAACCGCCGGGTCGGTGATCGAGGCGCTGGTGGCGGATCCACTGCCGCGCAACCGCTGCGGCATCGATCTGGCCGAGATTCAGGCCGCGCTCGCTGGTTCCTGGATCGACACACGCTATCAGCCGATCGTCCGCTTCGCCGATCGTCGTCCGGTCGGGTTGGAGGCTCTCGCTCGGCTCAGTCATCCACAGCAGGGAACGCTGTCGCCCGACCGCTTTGTGCCGATTCTTGAACAGGCTGGCCTGGCGGGGCGCCTGACCGAGCTCGTTTCACGCCGCGCCTTCCGGGATATGGCCGGCGGCGCGTTCGGCGAACCGCAGCTCAGCATGGCGGTCAACTTCCCGCTCGACGTTCTGCTGCGGCCTGAATCGATCGACATTCTGGAAGCCCAGCGGGTTGCCGCCGGTATCGATGCCAGCCGTGTCATCGTCGAGCTTACGGAAAGCCGCCCGGTCAGGGATTTCACCACCCTGGGCCGGGCTCTCGAAACGCTCCGAACCCTGGGTTACCGCGCCGCGATCGATGATGTCGGACCCGCCGTGCCGCTGCTGGAGCCGTTGCTCGATCTGCCGTTCACCAGCCTGAAGCTCGACAAGGACGTGGTGCAGCAGGTCAACTGCAGCCCCGATGCGTTCACGTTCCTGAGGCGGACGATCAGCGCCGCGAAAGCGCACGGCATGTACGTCGTCGCCGAAGGGATCGAAAACCCCGAAATCTGGGCTGCCATGAGCGCGCTTGGCGCCGATGAGGCGCAGGGCTTCCTCGCCGCCCGGCCGTTGCCGCTTGCCGCGGTGCCGATCTGGCTGGATCACTGGGCCAACCTCACGCACGCATAATCCGGTGGCCCAGCCTCGGCGGCTTGCCAAACCGGCTGCCTGGGTCACAGTCTTCCCCTGTCCCGGACGGGGGAACCAACGATGCATGCGCAGTCCCTGCACGACGGATTTGCTGCCGAGGCCGGATGGCTGGACCTGTCGCACCCGCCGGCGCCGGATATCATCGCCGATATCAAGGCAGCACTGGATACCTGGCCGGTGCTGGTGTTCCGCCGCCAGCATCTGACCGATGCCCAACTGCGCGATTTCGCGGCCCGGTTCGGCAAGCTGGAAATCGGCCGCACCGCCGCGCGGCCGGGTCGCCGGCGGTTGGCGATTCCGCAGATCGGCGACATCTCCAACCTGGATGAGGATGACCGCGTCCGCCCGCTGACCGACCGCCGCCGATTGGACAGCCTGGGCAACCGGCTATGGCACACGGACGCATCCTACATGCCAATCCCTGTCGTGCTCGGATTTCTGCACGCCGTGACGCTTCCGCCGCCCAGCCCGTTCGGCAACGGGGAGACCGAATTCGCTGACATGCGTGCCGCCTACGATGCCCTGCCCCCGGCGATGCGGGACGCAATCGAGCCGCTGGTGGTGGAACATGACGTGTTCTGGTCCCGCGCCCAGATCGGCTTCAACGACTTCCCGGCCAATGAGCGGGCGTTTTATCCGTCGTCGCCGCAACGCCTGGTCCGGCGAAACAAGGTGACCGGGCGAAATAACCTGTACCTGTCGGCCCATGCGTCCCACATCATCGGCTGGCCGGTGGCTGATGGCCGGCTGCTGCTGGCCGATCTGACCGCACATGCGACTCAGGCGCGGTTCGTGTATCGCCATGCATGGCGCGTCGGCGACCTGGTGATCTGGGACAACCGGTGCACGATGCATCGCGGCCGGCCGCATGACGAGGCCGCGCCACGCGATCTGCGGCGCGCCACGACTCTGGACACCGGATCGACACTGGAACACGCCGCCTGATCGCGGCACGGGGGAAACACGCCATGAGCCAGGCTTTACAAGGCATCCGCGTCATCGACATGACTCACAACCAGGCCGGTCCCGCCTGTGCGCAGATTCTGGGCTTCCTGGGCGCCGACGTGATCAAGCTGGAGGAGCCGAAGGGCGGCGACATCGCCCGCACCAATCTGCGCGACAAGGCGGACAGCGACAGCCTGTTCTTCCTGATCCTGAATGCGAACAAACGCAGTCTGACGCTCAATCTGAAAACCGATGAGGGCAAGGCCCTGTTCCGCACGGTCATTGCCGAGGCGGATGTGCTGCTGGAGAATTTCGGCCCGGGCGCGTTGGATCGCCTGGGATTGGGCTACGACGCGCTGTCGAAGCTGAATCCGCGCCTGATCTACGCCACCATCAAGGGCTTCGGCACCTACGGCCCCTACAGTGGCTACAAAAGCTTTGAGCCGATCGCCCAGGCGATGGACGGCGCAATGGCCGTCACCGGTTTTCCGGAAAACCCGCCCACTTACGTCTTTCCCGCGATCGGCGATTCTGGTACCGGCATGCACATGGCAATCGGCATCCTGGCCGCCCTGCAGCAGCGGCATCGGACCGGCAAGGGCCAGCATGTCGAGGTCAGCATGCAGGATGCCGTCGTCAACCTGATTCGGGTCAGCCTGCGCGACCATCAGCGCTTCGGCCACCCGCCACCGCGCATCGGCAACCAGCTTGGTCATACCGTTCCGGGCACGACGTACCCGTGCGCGCCGGGCGGCCCGAACGACTATGTCTACATTTTCGCCCAGCCGCAGATGTGGAAGCCATTCCTGGGTGCGATCGGCCATCCCGAACTGGCCGATGATCCGCGCTTCGCCACCGCCGACGCCCGGTGGGAGAATCGCGCGGTCCTGAATGCCATCATTGAGGCCTGGACCCGGCATCGCACCAAGCATGAGGTGATGCGCATCCTCGGTGAGGCCGGGGTACCCAGCGGTGCATGCCAGGATACAGGGGAGGTTCTGGCGGACCCCCATCTGCGCGCCCGGGAGATGGTGGTGGACATCGATTACCCGACCCGCGGTATGTATCAGACCGTCGGCTGCCCGATCAAACTGTCGGACTCACCGACAGTGGTCACCCGTCCGCCCATGCTGGGGGAACACACCGCCGAAGTGCTGGAGCAGTTGTGCTGCGTAGAGCCTGACGCGCTGGTTCGGCTGCGCGACGCCGGAATCGTCTGAGCATCGCACCCGGACGCCGTAGAATCAGCCCCCGGCGATCGGGCGCTATCCCGGCAGAACCGGCCGGAGGATGTGGAGGCCAATCAGCAGCAGGATCAGCACGACCGCGATACGCAGCAATCCGCCGAACAGCCGCCATGAACTGACGATCAGAAGCGCTGCGAGTGCGACCAGCAATATGGTCTGCACCATCGGCGGCAGTCCGGCCCGGGCGAATATCCCGCGCAGCCAAAGCTCGACAGCCAGGATCGCGGCCATCAGAAGGTCGCCAAGCTGCACGACAATATGCAGCAATCGGTTGGTGAGTTGCTGGAAGCTATCCACTACAATTTCTCCGGCGAATATGCGCAACCTCAGGTTGAGGCATGGCGGGGTCAGCAGTAGCCGCTGTCACTGTGACGTGACAATCGCAATCACCCAACCAGAGAATGATCGCCTGAGGCCGAAAGCCGGAAGGCGTAAATCATGCGGTCAAAC
>DAICYU010000456.1 GCA_027311485.1 Acetobacteraceae bacterium | reverse complement strand
CACGGTGCCGCGGACCCGGACGGGTGGAACTCGGGCAATGTCGGTCAACCTACAGCCGCCGTGGATCAATGGATGGGATCCAGGGGGCCGCTTCCAGCGATTGGCGTCGCGCCGGGCATCGCGCGCAACCGGTCGCAGCCCTGTGCCATCGCCGCGAGCGCGGCGACGGTGAAGAGAAATGGCGCACCGACCATGACCCGGCACGCCATGCCGACGACGCCCGCCGGCAGCATGCCGCTTGGTGGCTTTGTCGCACGGCTGCTTGTCATCCTGATGATTGCCGGGCTGGCGGCAGTACTTTGGCAACTCGCGGACATCCTCCTGCTGCTGTTTGGCGCCGTCCTCCTGTCCATCGCGCTATGCGCCGCGGCGCGGCTGGTCTCGCGCCATACCGGCATGAGGCGGGGCGTCGCGCTGACCGGCGTTTTCGTCGTCGGCTTGGCGGTGTTTGGCGGAGCCCTTTGGGTGTTCGGGGCCACCGTCGCGGCCCAGATGGATAATGTGTTCGAGGTGATCCCGGCCGGATTCAAGCTTTTCATGGCCTGGATCGCGAACTATCCGTTCGGCCGGCAAGTGCTGGAGCAGATGCGCGGGCCGCCCGGCGGCACGTTGGGCGGGGCCAACGTGCTGGGCGCCGCCGGATGGGCGACGTCGATGGTAACCAGCGCCGCCGGGGGGGTCACGCGCGCGCTCGGCTACGCCGTGATTGCGCTGTTCGTCGCGGTCTATCTGGCGGCGCAGCCGGATCGTTACCGTCGCCTGTGTCTACGCCTGGTGCCGCCGGGTCACCGCCCGGTCGCCGCGCAGCTTTTCGAGATCAGCGGGCATGTCCTGCTGCGCTGGCTGGTCGGACAGATGGTCGTCATGCTGACGATCGGCATCCTGACCGGTCTCGGCCTTTGGGCGATGGGGATCGAGGCCGCCGCGGCGCTCGGACTGATGGGCGGATTGCTCTGCTTCATCCCCTTCGTCGGGGCCATTCTCGCGGCGATCCCGGCGACGCTCGTCGCTTTGACCCAGGGGCCGGTTTACGCGGCGTCGGTGGTGCTGATGTATATCGGCGTGCATTTCGTCGAAGGCAATTTCATCACGCCGATGGTGCAGGCGGAGGCGACCTCGTTTCCGCCGGTTCTGGCCATTCTCTCGACCGTCGCCTGCGGCCTGCTGCTCGGACCCATCGGCATTTTGCTTGCGGCCCCGCTCACGCTCCTGCTCATGGCGGCCGTCGAACTGCTCTACGTCCAGGGCGCCCTCGGTGACGCCGCGCTTGACGAAACGCTACCCTTCCCGACCGCGCGCGCCGCCGCCGTGGACGAACCGGCCAAAGCGGCAGTCCCGTGAGCCTGACGATCGATCGCGTTCCAGCGGAGGCAGGCCGGACGCAGGGCCTGACCTCGGCCGAGGCGGCGGAGCGGCTGCTGCGGGACGGGCGCAACGCCTTGCCGATGGATCGCCAGCGCGGTCCGTTCCGGATTATTCTGGAAGCCTTGCGCGAGCCGATGCTGCAGCTGCTGCTCGGCGCCGGGGTGCTCTACCTGTTCATCGGCGACACCGCCGAAGCCCTGATCCTGCTCGGCTTTGCCATTCTGAACGTGGCGCTCGTCGTCGTGCAGGAGAGCCGCACGGAAGGCGCGCTGGCGGCGCTGAAGGACCTGACCAGCCCGGCCGCCTTCGTGCTCCGGGACGGTGCCCGGCGGCGCATTCCCGGCGCGGAAATCGTTGCCGGCGACATCGTGGTTTTGATCGAGGGGGACCGTGTGCCGGCCGACGCCCTGATTCTCGAGGCGACGGATCTCGAGATCGACGAATCGCTCCTAACGGGTGAATCCATGCCGGTTCGAAAGCGCGCCGGCGGCGCTGCGCTGCCCACGGCGCCGGGTGATCTCAGGCCGGGTGGCGACGACAGCCTGCATGTCTGGTCCGGCAGTTTGGTGGTGCGCGGGACGGGTCTGGCCAGGGTTCTCGCGACAGGCGCAAGAACCGCGATCGGCAGGATCGGCACGTCGCTCGGTGCCGTCGAAAGCGCGCCGACGCCGCTGCAAATCCAGACAAGGCGGCTGGTCAAAATCTTCGCCATTCTGGGGATTGGCTCGTCCGTCGTCCTCGCGGTCGGATATGGCTTGCTGCAGGGCGAATGGGTCCGCGGCGTGCTCGCCGGCATCACCCTGGCCATGGCCACGCTGCCGCAGGAATTCCCGCTCGTCCTGACGGTCTTCCTGGTGCTCGGCGCCTGGCGGATATCCCAGAGCAAGGTGCTCACACGGCGCTCTGCCGCGATTGAGGCGTTGGGTGCGGTGACCGTGCTGTGCACGGATAAGACGGGCACGCTGACCCGCAACCGGATGACGGTCACCGCCCTGACCGCGAGGGATCAGGGCGCAGCCAGCCACGCCTGGGCGCTGCGCCCCGAAGGTCAGGAGGCGCTGCCAGAACGCTTCCACCGGCTCGTCGAGTTCGCGATTCTGGCAAGCCGGCCGGACCCGTTCGATCCGATGGAGCGGGCCTTTTGCGATCTCGGCGAACGGTTCCTCGCGCAAACCGAGCATCTTCACGCCGATTGGGTGCTGGTGCATGGCTATCCGTTGCAGCCCCGCCTGCTGGCGATGACGCAAATCTGGCAGGCCAGGGTGGGGGCGGACTTCGTCGTCGCCGCGAAGGGGGCGCCGGAGACGGTGGCCGAACTCTGTCATCTGACCTCGGACGCGCTCCAGGCCGTCAGGAAAGATGTCGCTGATCTCGCGGCGCGGGGGCTGCGCGTCCTGGCGGTGGCGGCGGCCCGAAGCGGCGGACCGCCTTGGCCCGCCGCGCAGCATGACTTCGATTTCAATTTCCTGGGCCTGGTCGGCCTCGCCGACCCGTTGCGCCCGGAAGTCCCGGCGGCCGTCGCCGCCTGCACCGCGGGCGGCATTCGCGTCGTCATGATCACCGGCGACCATCCGGCGACCGCGCTGGCCATCGCCCGGCAGGCCGGCATCCCCGGAGCGCATGTCCTGTCGGGGTCCGATCTGGCCGCCATCGAGACGCCTCGGCTCGCCTCCGGTCTTGAGGGCACCAACGTGTTCGCGCGGATCATGCCGGAACAGAAGCTGCGCCTGGTCCAGGCATTCGCCGCCGCGGGAGAGATCGTGGCGATGACCGGCGACGGGGTGAACGACGCCCCCGCGCTGAAGGCTGCGCATATCGGCGTTGCCATGGGCGGGCGCGGCACCGATGTCGCGCGCGAGGCCGCGTCGCTGGTGCTGCTGGACGATAATTTCGCCAGCCTGGTGACGGCGGTCCGGCTTGGCCGCCGTATCGACGACAATCTGCGCAAGGCGATCGGCTACATTCTCGCGGTGCATGTGCCGATCGCGGGCATGTCGTTGTTGCCAGTGCTGTTCGGCTGGCCGATGGTGCTGGGCCCGATTCACGTGGTGTTTCTGGAACTGATCATCGACCCGGTTTCGTCGATCGTCTTCGAGGCCGAGCCGGCGGAAGACGGCATCATGGCGCGCCCGCCCCGCAAGCCTGACGCGAAGCTGTTCAGCACGGCGCTGCTCCTGCACGGCCTCCTGCAGGGCGGCGTGGTGATGATCGCCGCCCTGGGCATTTTTCAGCTCGGCCTGCACGACGCGCACGGCGCGCCGGCGGCGCGGTGCATGGCTTTCGTGACCCTGGTAATCGGCAATCTCGGTCTGGTGCTAACCAACCGGTCGATGACGCGCAGCGCTTTCTGCGTGCTGACCCGCCGAAACCGTGCACTGGTCTTCGTCGTCTTCGCGACCCTGCTCGCGCTCACGCTGGCCGTCTCGGTGCCGTGGCTGCGGGGCCTGTTCGGCTTCGCCCCGCTGGGCTGGCCGCGACTGGCCTAAGCGGCCGGCGCGGCGTTGCTATGCGTGGCGCTGAACGACGTCATCGGCATGATCTGGCGCTGGGTTACCGCTGGTGTC
>DAICYU010000455.1 GCA_027311485.1 Acetobacteraceae bacterium | reverse complement strand
TTGGCCGTTCCGTCTTCAAGCCATCTCGTGCTGGCCGCCGACACCGTAGTTGCCGCTGGTCGCCGTATCCTGCCGAAAGCGGAAACCGCCAGCGATGTCCACCAATGTCTGTCGCTGCTGTCCGGCCGCCGGCATCGTGTACTGACCGCCGTTGCATTGGCCCATCCCGACGGACGCCTGACGGAGCGGCTGGTGGAAAGCGCCGTCACATTCAATCGCATGACCGCTGATCAGATCGCCCGCTACATCGCGACCGGCGAGGGAATCGGCAAGGCGGGCGGATATGCGATCAACGGCTACGCCGCGGCCTTCATCCGCTTCCTGTCCGGCAGCCACTCGGCGGTGGTCGGGCTGCCGCTGTTTGAAACCGCCCAGTTGCTTCGCGGCGCTGGCTGGCAGGTGCCGTGACCGAGGCCATTCGTGTCGTCACCAGCCCGGGTGAGGCGCATGTCGCGGTGGTGCGGAACCACCGGCTGATCGATTACGCCCTGTGGCGCCCGGGGGCGCCGGACGGAGTCGGCGATTTGCATCGCGGCCGGATCACCGCCGTGGTTCCCGTCATGGCGGGTGCGTTCGTGGCGCTGGCGGATGCCGAAGGCTTTCTGCCGGACAGTGAGGGCGCCAAGGGGCAAGGTGTCGGCACGATCCTGACAGTCCGCATCACCCGCGCCGCGCAGGGCGGCAAGGGCCCGCGGCTGACCGCCCGGGTCGATGCGGACCCGTCAGGCGTGCCTGCGGGGGAAGGTGCGCCCTTTGGGAGTGGGCCTGTTGGCCTGTTGCGCCGCGGTCCGACACCGGTCGAGCGGCTGGCGGCTTTGTATCCGCCCCTGCCGGTCCTGGTGGATGATGCGGGCACGGCGGCCGCCCTGCGCCTGTCCCTGGGCGGTCGCGTGTCAATCGCTGCCGATACCCTGCCCGAGTCGATTGCCGAGGCGATCGACGGCTTGGCTTTGCCTCTGGTCGAGCTTCCGGGTGGTGCGCGGCTGGCGATATGGCCGACTCCGGCGCTGGTGGCGATTGATGTGGACGCAGGCGCCGCGGTCGGGCGTGGCGGGCACCATCAGGGGCTGAACCGCGCCGTGCTTCCGGCCTTGGCCGAACAGATCAGGCTGCGCAACCTCTCCGGTGCGATCGTGGTGGATGTGGCGGGCCTATCCGTCCGCAAGCGCGCGGCGCTGGGGCCGGATTTCGTCGCCGCCCTGGCGAACGACCCATTGCACCCCAAATTCCTGGGGTTTACCGCGTTGGGTCTGGCGGAGATCGTGCGCTCACGCGTGCATCCGCCGCTGCACGAGTTGCTGACCGGGCCGCTGGCCGTTGGGATTGCCGGCCTGCGGGCGGTATTGGCTGAAAGCGGGCAGGACCCGCGCCAACTGCCGGCGTTGCTGGCGCATCCCGCGGTGGTGGCGGCGCTACAGGCGGACCCGGCGGCGTTGCCGGACCTGCGGCGTCGGGTCGGGAGAGACGTAACGTTGCGATCCGATCCATCGCTGCCCGAATCGGTTTGGATGTTGGAGAAGGAGCATGGCTAGACAACAAGCGACCTGCCCGATCTGTGGCCGCCGATCCTCGGCCGAATACCGGCCGTTTTGTACGCAGCGATGCCAGGAGGTCGATCTGGGGCGCTGGCTGGCCGGTGTGTATCGGGTTCCAGGGCCGCCGGCGGAGCTGGATGAAGATCCGCCGGCATCGCCCGACGCGGCGTGAGGTTTATCGCTGGACGCGGCGTGGGGATTAATGCCGGACGCGGCGTGGGGATTACTGCCGGACGCGGGGTGGAGGAACATCCCGACTGCGGGGGCAAAATTCTCGTCTGAAACGGCTTGATCACCCGGCAGGCATGGGCTAATGACGCGCCTGCCAACGGCGGCGCCAAGATGCCCAGGTAGCTCAGTTGGTAGAGCATGCGACTGAAAATCGCAGTGTCGGTGGTTCGATTCCGCCCCTGGGCACCATTCCGCAAGTCCGGATCTCCCGCTCGTCCAATCACGTATGGTTCTGCGTCAGCGTTGCGGTGAATATGCCGCCGTTCACGTCCGTCAGCCGCAACGTGGTTGCCTGCGTGTGAGCAGGTGATCCCTCGTGCCCAACCGGCGGTCGCAGCGTGACGGTTGCCATCGCACCCATTGTGGCAACAAGGCCGTACGGGCCGGCCTTAACGCGATTATAGGCGAAGTCGTTGCGAATCGCCCGTGCCGGCAAAGCCGCCAGGGCCGCATTGTCCCAGTCGGCAAGCACCGTTCCATCGGCCGCCAGCAGCGCCGCCTGCATCACGTGCGCCGGCGCCTCGGCCGTACCGGCATCCAGATACAGGTGAAAGCGCACCCCGCCGTCCGGCAACGGCACGGCATCGGTCAACGTGAAATGATGCCTGGTCGGGCTGACCGGGCCGCTGTGGAACGCGGTCACGACCGAGCCACGATAGTAGCTGTAGGTGCCGACATCGAACGCCACCACGCCCGCCAGCAGCGCCAAGCCGAGCCTGCGCACGCCGGCCCCGGACAACGGCACAGGCAGGCTGCCGGCGCACCATCGAAACCAGGAACGCTGCGCCAACTGCGGCATCCGGCGCAGCAGCGCGTTGTCCGCCGCGTAGGCGCCGCCGCCGGCCAGCACCAGCGTCGCCCCCATGGCGAGGTTGCAGGCGGCCATCGTCCACTCATCGATGCAGGTGGCGCCCTGCCAGCCGAACATCAGCATCAGCACGACGGAAAAACCCATGGAGACCGCCGCTGACAGGCGCGTCAGCAGGCCGGCCATCAGGGCGGCGCCGGCCAGCAGTTCTGCCGCGCTGAACAGGATCATCGCGGCGTAGAGCAGCACGAAATGGTGCAGCAGGTAGGCGATCAGGTGATCGGTGCCAAGCAGTGCGCCGGGCATGGCGGACTGGAACTTGTTCGCCATCCAGGTGGGGGCGTGCGGGTCGAGCTTGTCCGGCGCGTAGATGAAGCGGCGCGACCCGCCACCCCAATAGATGAAACCCTGGATGACGCGCACCGGCAGCAAAGCGATTGCGGCGCTGCGCCATCCATGCGCCGCCGCATCGCCCGGGGCGCTTCGCGGCGCCGCCGGGCTGTTCATCGTCGTATCCTGGCCTCGGCCCGGGTGCCGGTCATTTCTGGCCGGTGTAGGGCTTGAAGCCGTAGCGTTCGAAGATCCGCAGCGCGTCGGCGGACCGGATGAATTCGAGCCAGGCCTGCGCCGCCTGCGGGTGCGCGGCCCCCTTGACCTGTGCACCGGCATAGATGGCTGTGACGTTCTGGCTGGCAGGGATATCGACGTGGCTGATCGGGTTGCCCACCTGCTCCTGGAACATCGCCTCGGACTGCCAGGTGATACCGGCATCGGCTCGGCCCTGCATCAGGAACAGCGGCGTCTGCCGGTGATGAATCCGGGTCAGTGTCGTGCTGCCGTCATGCACTTTTTTTTCGTAAACCGTATCCACCAGCGCCTGACCGCCGGCTTTGGCCAGTGCCGCCTTGATCTGCCGAGCGATCCCCTCGAAGGCGGGATTTGGCATGGCAAGGCGCAACCCGGGGCGCCCGAGGTCGGCCAGGCCTGTGACATGCGCGGGATTTCCCTTCGGCACCATAATGGTCAGGGTGTTGGTGGCGTACGGCACCGCCGGGCCGGTCAGCACGCCTTCGTCGATGTATTGCTGCACCTTCTTCAACCCGGCGAAATAGGCGTCGGGCTTCACGGTCCAGGTCATGTTGCCGACGGTAATGGTTCCGCCGGCCTTGATCTGCTCGATCAGGCCCGCCTCGACCTTGGGCGGATGCCCGCCCGCCCACAGCAGCGCCAGCACCAGCGAGGTGAACTCGTGGCCCAGCGGCACGGCGGCAAAACGCAAGCCGCCCGGCCCGCCCTGCCCTTGCACGCTAAAAGACGGCACGCGCGCATCCTGCCCGTCGGTGCGCAGCCGGATTTTGTCCGACAT
>DAICYU010000454.1:1715-3959 GCA_027311485.1 Acetobacteraceae bacterium | reverse complement strand
CTGCGTTGGACCGTCCAACCAGGATGTTCAGACGCTTCCCGAAATGATTGATGGCTGGATCCGGGATACCATCGGTGCCACGCCTGAATCGCGCGCCGGCCAGCGCAACGCGCTTTTCCTGGTGCTGACCAAGTTCGACATGGAGTTTGTCGACAAGGGTCCCGAGGACGTCGCCTCGGGACAGCGATGGACCACCCGGCTACAGGCCAGCCTGCTGGACTTCTTCGGCAAGGCCTATGATTGGCCCAAGCAATGGGCGCCCAACAAGCCGTTTGATAACTGCTTCTGGTTGCGCAGCACGTCGATTGGATTTCCGGCTCTGTTCGACTACCGGGACGGTGCCACAGCGGATGGCCCCCGGACCGAGCTGTGGGCGGATCGCGCGGATGCGTTCATCGCGCCGCGCCACACCGCCTATGCGACCAATGCCTCGGTGCAGGCCCATTTCGCCGATCCTGAGCGGGCGTGGATCGAGGCGTTGCGACCCAACGATGGCGGGATCAGCTATCTGGCGGAATGCCTCCGGCCGGTTTGTGATCCATCGCTGAAGGCGGAGCAGATTACGGGACGTTTGTCGGAACTGACCAGGGACATTGCGGCGCAACTGCGTCCCTACTACCACACTGGTGACATCGCGGCGGAACTCGCCAAGGTACGGCAGGCCGCGCAGGGGCTGCAAAGGGCGCTTGTGGCATGTGCCAGGATACAGATGTTCGGCCCGCTGCTTCGCTCCCTGATGGTGTCGCAGGATCAGATGTCGAGCGTCTATTGGCGCTTGCAGCTGCAGCCCGACGAACACGTCCTGCCCACCGGTGCCATTGCGCACGATCCGTGGGCCCAGTTCGACATTCCGTCTGATGGGGATCAACAAGCGGCTCAGGACAGTTTCGACCGCCTTGCCGAGATGGCGATCGACCAGTGGACTCGCACCTGCCAGGACGTCGCTGATGATCCAACGACTGAAACCCTGTTCAGGCTGCCGCGTGAGCAGGCGGTGCTGCTGGCCGGCGCACTCACCCGCGCCTCGCGGCGGCTGAAACTGCGGGAACGGATCGCAAATTCCTTGAGCACCCGGGCCAGCTTCCAGCAGCATAGCGCTACGGCCGCGCAGAAGCCGATCCTGATCATGGAGCACGAGATCAACCAGTTCGTGTACATGCTGGGGTTCGACTGGCTGGCTCCGGAAAAGCGCCCCGAACAGTTGAACCGGTCGCAGCGGATCTTCGCTCCACGGTCCCCCGTCAGTGGACTGCCCCCGCTTGGCCCGACGCAGACGCCGTTCGACTTCACCTTCCAGGCGGATTGGATCACCGCCATCGCACGCACGCTGGAAGACAACGTGCACGATGTGTCGTCCGGGACGCTCGACATAAAGGCCAACGAGAAACTCGGCGACGTGCTGCACCGGTTGGGGGCGTGAGTCCGTGACCGAACGGATCACCGTAAAGCCTGACCTGGCGCATGGCGCAGGGCATGCAATTGTACGGATTGAGGGTATTCCCGCTGGCACTGATCCGCAATTTCGGCTGCGGAGGCTGGATTTCGAGGCCAGTTTCCTGGGCCCGCGCGGGTGGCAGGTGGCGGACGCATTGCTGAAGGCGGATGCGGCTGAATCAGAAGGTTCCGCCCTGATCCTGCGTGTCGGACCCGCCGTCTGCAACGCGGTGGAGGAGGGAAGCGTCGAGTTTAGCCTGCCCGCCGCAAATCTGGTGGAAACCGTGGTGTGGCCGGCAATCACCCCTGAGCACGCAGGTGTTCGGAGGCGCGTTGCCGCCCCGCCTCCACAGGCGGCAGCACCGTCGGGCGATCAGCCCAGGGAACCTGGTCTGACCCCGGTGACGGGACCACGCAAGCTCGAAAAGATCGTCGACATCGAGAATCCGATCCGGTCGGGTCCTCCGCCGGGACCGCCGTCCGGGCCGCCACCGGGGCCCCCACTGGGGCGGCGACCTGAATCCCGACCGGGACCATCAAAGGTCCGGCGCAGTCGATGGTGGCTGTTATTGCCGGTCGTAGGATGTCTCGTTCTCGCACTGACGGTTGGCTATCTCAAGTTGCGTCCGGGGCAAGCGCTCGCGCCGGTGCCTCATCCGGCCGCTGCGCAGGCCAACCTGTCTGCGATGACGGTCCCCGCCATTGTCGCGCGTAATAATCCATCTGAAATGCTCGCCGAAGCGCAGCGTCGGCTCACCGCCGGTCGCCGCGACGACGCCTTGCAACTGATGCTGGAGGCTGCCGACCGCC
>DAICYU010000454.1:0-1705 GCA_027311485.1 Acetobacteraceae bacterium | reverse complement strand
CTGCAGCCGCATGCTCCCGACACGGTCCCCAATGCCCGACAGGCGGCCCGCTACTACAAGGAGGCCGCGGTAGCCGGCGATGCTACCAGCCAGGCGGAGCGGGAGGCCCTGAAGCAGGATCTGCAACGCCGAGCCGAGGGTAACCCGATGTCGGACGAAGCGCTTATCCTGAAGGACTTTTGGCCATGAAGTCGGCTTGGTTTGCCTCGCTGCTGGCGGCGATAACATGGTTGCCGGCAACCGCTTGGGCGCAAACGCCTGCGCCGAATTGCGATGGTCACCCGTTGCTGATTCCGGGCAAGCACGCGCTGTATCAGCGCATCATCACCCGCCCGGGCGCCACGATGGCGCCCAATCCGACCGCAACGGGAGAGCACCCGATTGCCGGTTTCGACGTGTTCTACGTCTATTGCCGCCGGAATGATTGGCTCCAGGTCGGGCGCGATACCCAGGGCCACACGGAAGGCTGGATTCCGTTGGCCAAGTCCATCGACTGGAAGCATGCCATGGTGCTGGCTTTCACCAATCCGGCGAACCGGAGTCCGGTCCTGTTTCTCAGGACGGAGCAGGATGAGAAAAACCTTCTGCTGTCAGACGATCTGGCGGCCGCGTCCCGCAACTTGCTGGCTGACGCCCAGGCCGGACATCCAGGTCCCCTGATCGCGAAGGAGCCGTCCAACTGGGCCGACATCCTCCATAATTTCTATCTGCTGCCGATCCTCAGCGCCCACGACGTGGAGCGCGAGTCCGAACCGACGCGCATGCGGCTGCTCGAGGTCATTTCAGCGCCCGATACACCGCCGCCCCAAACGCCGGACCAGACGGCCTTGCGCAATTTTAAAGCCGGCCTGGTGTTCCTGGTCGATACAACGATCAGCATGCAGCCGTACATCGATGCAACCCGTGACATGATCCGGTCCGTCGTTACGCAAATTGAAACGACGCAGCTGCGCGACAAATTCCGCTTTGGCCTGGTCGCCTATCGAGACAGTCTTCAGGATACGCCGGCGCTTGAATATCCCAGCCGCATGTATGCAAAACCCGATTTCAGCCAGCCCGCGGATGCGATCATGCCGCGAATCGCCGATGTGCAGGAGGCGAGGGCCTCGTCGCAGAGCTTCGACGAGGATCCCATCGGCGGACTGAAAACAACGCTTGACGAAATTGACTGGGACTCGCTGGCAGGGCGATACATCGTGCTGATTACGGACTCCGGCGCTCGTCCCGGCAACTATCCGCATAGTGTGACCGGATTGAATATCAGCGACATCAAAGCGGAAGCCGAGGCCAAGCATGTCTCCATTTCGGTGGTCCACCTGCTCACCCCAGCCGGGCAGGCCGCTCATGATCATGAGAAGGCACGCTCGCAGTATCAGCAGTTGACGTTCTTCCCGAATGCGCAAGGCTCGCTCTACTTTCCGGTTCCAGGCGGCGCGCCTGACGCATTCCGGCAAACCGTGAGCGGGCTGGTGAATGCGCTTCTGCAGGATGTCGCGGCGCGCACCGGTGTTCCGGCTGTCCAGCTACGCACACCGGGTGCCCTTGAACCCGCCCAACGGGCGCGGTTGCAGGTGGTGGCCGAAGCCATGCGTCTCGCCTATCTCGGCCGAACCCAGGAAACGCAGGCCCCCGACGTGGTACGCAGCTTCACCACCGACCGCGATCTTCAGCATCCGGAACTGCAGAGCGTCGATGTGTGCGTGCT
>DAICYU010000453.1 GCA_027311485.1 Acetobacteraceae bacterium | reverse complement strand
ATGGATATTTGCCTTGGCACAATTAAATCCTCGCCGTGAAGCCGGGGTGTCACGTTACAGGCTGCGAGCCTATCCAGCCTATTATGTCCGGTAACCGGCAGATCTTCACAGTGCCCGGTCTCGGAATCATTTCTAAGGTACCAACGATATGCGGTCTGCGTGTTCATCCGGCACGCGTTTTTGGGCACTGAGCGCGGGGCCGTACCGCGTGTCATCCAGGATAAACCTATCGGGGAACTGTTGAATTGCATCAGCATTAAAGGGCTGACCGACCCCACAACTTAGCTCACCGCCTTGAGGTCGCACGCCGGCCAAGTTGATCGAGTGCATCAGAATTGGCGCGTCCCCAGGCGTAGAGCAGCTCGATTGGTTCAACGAACCTTAGTCCGAGCGGCGTAAGACGATATTCGACTGCAGGCGGGATCGTCGCCTGAACATGCCGGCTGATAAGGCCGCTGCTTTCCATTTCCCGTAACGACTGTGTCAGCATTTTCTTGGAGATGCCGGGAAGGCTGCGGAGCAACACACCCGTCCGCGCCGCCCCATCATGTCGTGCATTCAGCGTGTGCAGGATCATCGACGTCCATTTGGTCGCAAACAATTCCAGCACGCGGCGTGGAGCACAATCTTCCCGCCAGTCTGCGTCCGCTGATCCAACCTTCATGGGTGGTTACCTACTGGTTCCTAAGAACCTAAATGGTGCCGTCTGGACGGGCTCTGTGCAAGGTCTTAGCGCCGTGAGGCAAATATGAGAGGAGCTAAGACATGATCGGCAAAGCGTTAGTTGTCGGCGCAAGCGGGATTGTCGGCGGCGCGGTCGCGGCGCGACTGACGGCAGAGGGATGGAGCGTGCATGGCCTCGCCCGCCGACCGGTTGCGATGCCTGGCGTGCAGCCGGTCGCGGCAGATCTGCAGGACGCCACCGGCACGGCCTCCGCGCTTCAGGATTTGCGGCCGGATGCGGTTTTCATTACAACTTGGCTGCGTCAGATAAGCGAGGCGGAAAATATCCGGGTCAACGCGGCGATGGTGCGCAATCTGCTTCATGGATTGAGATTTGCCGGCACCGTGCGCCATGTGGCGCTTGTCACCGGTCTCAAACATTATCTTGGTCCGTTCGAAGCCTACGGAAAAGGCAAACTGCCGCAGACACCGTTCCGTGAGGATCAGGCGCGGCTCGATGTCGAGAATTTCTACTACGCCCAGGAGGACGAGCTGTTCGCGGCCGCGGCGCGTGATGGTTTCAGCTGGAGCGTGCATCGTCCGCACACGGTCATCGGCAAGGCGGTCGGCAATGCCATGAACATGGGTACGACGCTCGCAGCCTATGCCACGATCTGCCGCGAGACCGGACGCCCCTTCTATTTCCCAGGTTCGCCGGCGCAATGGAACAGCCTGACGGACATGACCGACGCGCGGCTGCTCGCACATCACCTGCTTTGGGCAACGCAGACGCCGGTCGCCGCGAACCAAGCCTTCAACGTCGTCAATGGCGACATTTTCCGGTGGAGCTGGATGTGGGAGCGGGTCGCCGGCTGGTTTGGCTTGGAGCCTGCTGTATTCGATGGCACAATCAACCCACTCGAACAGCAGATGCTATCCGATGGGCCTGTCTGGCAGCAAATTGCCGCTCGCAACGGGCTCGTTGAGACCAACCTTAACCAGTTGGCATCCCCCTGGCACTCGGATGCCGATCTGGGCCGGCCGATCGAGGTGGTGACCGACATGTCCAAAAGCCGCAAGCTTGGGTTCACGGGTTATCAGGCTACTGACGACGCCTTTTTCGACCTGTTCGCCAGACTTCGGTCGGATCGACTCATTCCGTAGTCCCTTCGTGAATGGGGAAACAGAGTGAACCGCCCAGGCTTTGTCGGAGGCGTTTTGGTATGGATTACGCTGCTATGGGCTGGCTTTCCAGTTTAAGTGTGTAATCCTGGAGTTTACTGGTGCATTGTTCTTCCATGAATCGAAGAATGTACGATGCGCGCATGCGCGGAAGGCCCGGTTGGTCAATTGAGAAGCTGCGAAATTTGATGGCGATACTGTAGCTATTCTGTGTCGGCCTGCATACGCGGCAACACCGCCGCCGGCCCAGATGGTTCCGCGAACAGCATTCCAACAGGTTCGTGGTATGGACCGGCGGTGGACCATAACGGATTTTTCATTCGTCGGTTCGACCAATCTCAATCTATTGCTCTGCTCTTTACCCCTCGGCACCGGCACGCGGTTCAGGCAGCTCGTGGCTGACGTCCAACCGCGAGCACCGCAGCGAGTGCTGCCGCTCCGGCTGCATCGACTCGATTGGCAGCAGTGAGGCTGGCCTAGCACTACAGTTGCATTTTGGATTTAAGATGGGCACGTCTGGCGATGGCTTGATGGGTCCGTCTGAATATTGACCATTTGAGGATTCGCTCGACGGGGAGTTGCCGTTGAGCGAGCTTCAGGGCGAGACGCCGGATTTCCTGGACGGACCATCGGATGAGTTCTTTCTCGTCTGGCACTTTGTTTTTTTCGGCGTGATGGTGTTGGCATGATAGCGGACGGCGGCCATCATGGCGTAGGCGAGCATGACGAGAGAGACATGACGATGCCAACCGTGCCAGGAGCGGGTTTCGTTATGGTCGAGGCCGAATTCGTTCTTTGCGGTCTCAAACCCTTCTTCAATCCGCCAACGTGTTCCTTCCACGCGGACCAGCGTATCGATTGACGTACCGTGCGGGCACCATGTGGTGCAATAGGCGCATTCGCCATCGTCGATGCTGCGCCGGATCAGCAGTCCCCGCGTCCATGGGCCCGGCGCTGGGACGCCGAACTCTTCGGCGTCAAGATCAGCCAACGGGCAATAGGCCCAGTCGTAAAGCCGCTCGCCCTTGGTGCCGAGACCCGCCGACAGGCGTTGCCAAGCTCCCGCCGGCAATCCCTGGGCGATGTCTTTTGCCTCGCCGGCGATCAGCGGCACCGTGCTCCAGGAGCCAAACCAGTGATTGGAATTCACCCCCAACACATAGCCGAGACCGGCTCGGCGCAGGGTGTTCTCCACCTCGCCCACGCCATAGACGCTGTCCGCGGCAACCCAGGCAAAGGGAACCCCGGCATCAATCGCCCGGCCGATCATCGCCGAAGCCAGTGCGGGCTTGGTTGCGAAGGTGATCGTGTCAGGCACATGGGCCGCCTGCATCCGCGCCGGGTCGGATGTCCAGGCTTTCGGCAGATACAGCGCCCGGTCGATGAACGCATGGCCCTTGTGCGAGACATAGGTTGCAAACACACCAATCTGGCAGTTGGTGATCTTGCCCGCGGAGCCGGTATATTGGCGCCCAACGCCACATGACGTGCGGCCCTGTTTGAGAAAACCGGTCTCGTCAATCACCAGAACCGCGTCGTCCGCGGCCAGATGCTCGACAACATAATCCCGCACGACATCACGCAAGGCATCGGCGTCCCACCGCCCCCGCCCAAGCAGCGCTTGCTGCCGCCAGGGGCCAGGATCACCCGCCGCCTCAGCGCGCATCCACCCCGTCTTGCGCGGCTCGCCGCCAAGAAGCGCATCAAGAAAATCCCCCGCCGATGCCGCAACACGCGCCTGCGTGAATAAAGAACGGATGCGACCCTTCACATCCCGGAGCGATGACGCCCAGAGTTCCAGTGTATCTTCAACAGACCCGCCACCACTTATCAAATCCTGAATCATGGTTACCCATTGATTCAGAACCCACCATAAAATGCAACTGTAGTGTTAGGCCGAAACCGATCGAGCACGAGTACTACCCGCGCAATCGCCATATGGCCCCGCCCGTGCGGGCGCTCTTATACCAACGGCCCTAAAGATTGACGCATGCCCAATCTCTGGTTCCGATCGATACGATTCGTTCTGGGTCACTGGCGATAAAATTCCAAGCTTCTTTGCTGGTGTTTCGCATTGCCTCGTAGGTGTCGCAGACCAAGCTGCTTAATTTATTGCCGCGCAGAT
>DAICYU010000452.1 GCA_027311485.1 Acetobacteraceae bacterium | reverse complement strand
ACGACTGCGTCAACCAGATCAGGGCCGTGAGCCCGCCGGTGGCAAGCACCAGGGCCAACAGGATCTGCCGGAAGATGTATATATCGAGGCGCGTGATCGCCTTGCCGGATCGCATCCCGGCTTTCTGCGATACGCTAAGCCACGATGCAACCACCCATTTTCGTCAATCGCCGGCCAGCTTGCCCATCACGCAATCCCCGCGCCCGGTGCTCGGCCGGGCGTGCCGCTCCGCGCCGCGGCCGGGTCAGCCGACGGTTGCGCCCTGCGCCTCGACGTACAGTGCGTAAACCGACTGGCTGGCGGCCATGAACAGCCGGTTCCGCTTCCGGCCGCCGAAGCAGACATTGGCGCAGCGCTCCGGCAACAGGATGCGGCCGATCAGCGTTCCGTCCGGCGCGAACACCGCCACGCCATCCTCACCCACGCCGCCCGAGAAGCCGCACCAGACATTGCCCTGGGTGTCGCAGCGTATACCGTCCGCCCAGCCTTCGCCGTCGAAGAACACCCGGCCGTTCACCGCGCGGGTGCCGTTGTCGACGATGTCATAGACCCGCGTGCTTTTCGGCCGGTCATGCGGCGTATCGACGACGTACAGCCGGGTTTCGTCGGGCGAGAACGCCAGCCCGTTCGGCCGTACCATGTCGTCGATGGCGATGGTCATGGAATTGCTGCGCGGGTCCAGCCGGTAGACCCGGAAAGGCACCTCCTGCGGCGCGGTATGGCCCAGATAGTTGCCGCGCGTCGCGGCGCCGTTGTCGCTGAACCAGATCGTGCCGTCGGACTTCACCACCACGTCATTCGGGCCGGTCAGCTTACGGCCCTCCCACGAGTCGGCCAGCACCACGACGGTGCCGTCGTGCTCGGTGCGGGTCAGCCGCTGGGTGTCGTGCTCACACGTCAGCAGCCGGCCCTGGCGGTCGCGGGTGTTGCCGTTGGCATAGTGGGAAGGCTCGCGGAATACGCTGACCGCATTGGTTATTTCATCCCAGCGGTAGATTCGGTCGCTGGGAATGTCGCTGAACAGCAGATAGCGGCCGTCGCCGAACCAGACCGGGCCTTCGGTGAAACGGAACCCGGTGGCGACGCGGTCGATCGCCGCGTTCGGCAGCACGATGCGGGCGAAGCGTGGATCGAGGATGATCACGTCCGGATCGGGATAGCGAATCGGCGTATCCCAGCGTCTGGATATGTCCGAGCGTTTGGCCTCGGTTGGCATGATGGTTTCCCCATTTTGTTTCGGCCTGTGCGGCTTCGCGTGGCCGCTCGTCTCAATAAGTTGGGTAGGCCTTAGGATAGGTGATCGCGCTGGCCGGGCCGGGCGGGTCCGGCGGGCCCTTCTTGCCGCAGGCGGCCAGCATGCAGCTGCCCAGCAGCAGGATTGCCACCGTCCGCAGGACCATGAACCGCATGTCCATCGATTTCACTGCAGGGTCGCCAGCCATTTCGCTGCCTCCTTCGCCACGTTCGCCGGCGCGGTGCCACCATGGCTGACGCGCGACGCCACCGATGCCTCGACGCTCAGCACGGAAAACACGTCCTGGGTGATGCCCGGTTCCACCGCCTGCATCTCGGTCAGTGCCAGGTCGGCCAGATCGACACCCTTCGACTCGGCCAATGCCACCAGCCGGCCGGTGACGTGATGCGCCGAACGGAACGGCAGGCGCAGGACGCGGACCAGCCAGTCGGCAAGGTCGGTGGCGGTGGCGAAGCTCGAGCCGGCGAATTGCCGCATCCGTGCGGTATCCGGCTGCATGTCCCGCACCATGCCGGCGGTCGCGGCGAGTGAGAGTGCCCAGGCCTCGGCGGCGTCGAACACCGGCTCCTTATCCTCCTGCATGTCCTTGGCGTAGGCTAGTGGCAGCCCCTTCATCACCGTCAGCAGCGCCACCAGTGCGCCGGTGACACGGCCGGTCTTGGCCCGCACGAGCTCCGCCGCGTCGGGGTTGCGCTTCTGCGGCATGATCGAACTGCCGGTGGTGAAGGCGTCGCTCAGCCGGATGAAGCGGTAGGGGGCACTGCACCAGATCACGATCTCCTCGGCGAGTCGCGACAGGTGCATGGCGCTGATCGCCGCGGCCGAGAGGAATTCCAGCGCGAAGTCGCGATCCGACACGGCGTCCAGGGAATTCGCCGTCGGCCGGTCGAAGCCAAGCGCGGCGGCGGTCATGTGCCGGTCAATCGGGAAGGACGTGCCCGCCAGGGCGGCGGACCCCAGCGGGCAGGCGTTGAGCCGCTTGCGGGCATCAGCCAGGCGACCGCGGTCGCGGCCCAGCATTTCCACATAGGCTAGCAGGTGATGGCCGAACGTCACCGGCTGCGCCGTCTGCAGATGGGTGAAGCCGGGCATCGGGTCGGCGGCATGCGCCTGCGCGCGCGTTGCCAGCGCCAGCATCACGTCCGCAACCTGTGCGGACAACCCGTCGATCGCATCGCGCACCCACAGGCGGAAATCCGTCGCCACCTGGTCATTGCGGCTGCGCGCCGTGTGCAGTCGCTTGCCGGCCTCACCGATCCGGTCGGTCAGCCGAGCCTCGATGTTCATGTGGATGTCTTCCAGGGCGACATCGAAGGCGAAGGTGCCGGACTCGATTTCCGCGGCGATCGTATCTAGACCCTGGGCGATCGCATGCTCATCTTCCGCCGACAGCAGTCCGATTTTCGCCAGCATGGCGGCATGCGCGCGGGAGCCGCGAATGTCCTGCCGCCACAGCTTGCGGTCGAACCCGATGGAGGCGTTGATGTCCTGCATGATCACCGATGGCCCGCCGGCGAAGCGGCCGCCCCATTGCATGTTGGCGGGCTTGTTCGATCGGTTATCGGTATCGGTCACGAAGCGGATTCCAGGATCATGGTGATGCGCCGCCGCACCATGCTGGCGGCCGCAGCCGGCACCCTAGCGACCACGGCGTTGCCGCGCAAACCGCGTGCGGAATCATTGCCGCCGGTGGCGGAGGGGATGCACCTGGTGGAGCCGCCGGTCCCGGCGCCGGACACGCCGTTCCGGGGCCAGGATGGATCGGTCCATCACCTGGCGGACTTCAAGGGGCACGGCATGCTGGTGAACATGTGGGCCACCTGGTGCGCGCCATGCGGCGCCGAGATGCCGTCTTTGCAGGCGCTTTCGAAGGCGCTGGCCCCGGATGACATTGCGGTGCTGCCGCTGTCGTCCGACCGCGGCGGCGCCAGCGTGGTGGCTGACTGGTACCGCGCCCACGGCATCACCAACCTGCCGATCCTGCTCGACCCGAAAGGGCAGATGGCGCATGCACTGAACGTCCGCGGCATTCCCACCACCATAATCATCGACACCGCCGGCATGGTCGTCGCTCGGCTGGAGGGCGGCGCGGACTGGGGCTCGCCGGAGGCGCAGGCCGTAATCCGCAAGCTGGTCGCGGGCTGATCAGCCGGGCACGGCATCCCACGAAGCATCGTCGCTGACAGGTACCGCATCCCGCGGACCCGCGCCGCCCCCGTATGAACAGGCCACCGTATCGACGGACACAGTGGCGTCATCCGCGGGAAAGCCGTTGAACGGCAATGGGCGGTCGCGCGTCAGCCTGTGCGAGGAGACGCCACATGTGCCTACCGGAACTCGACGTCGCTGCCCTGGACGACCTGCCGGATGGCGGCGTCCACCCGGCACAGGCGGACGGCAAGCCAATCCTGCTGGTTCGCGCCGGGCAAACGGTGCAGGCGTTCGGCGGCACCTGTCCGCATGCCGGCGCACCATTGGCGGAGGGTGTGCGCAACGGCGACAGGATCGTCTGCCCGTGGCACAAGGCGACATTCTGCCTCCGCTCCGGCACGGTGCTGGAACCGCCGGCAGTGGATGACCTGCCGCGCTATGCGGTTCGCATTGCCAACGGCCGGGTCCTGGTCAGCTCGCCGGCCGGCGGGGCGGCGGATGCGGCGCCCCAGGGGGCGGGCCAGGGGAAAGCGCGCCGAGCGGACTCGCGGTGCTTTGTCATTGTTGGTG
>DAICYU010000451.1 GCA_027311485.1 Acetobacteraceae bacterium | reverse complement strand
CCAGCAGCCGGGCAGCGCAGCGCCGGACGTGGGTTGTTGCAATTGCAGAACATTTTGCGAGGTCATGGCGTTCTCCATATCAGCTAATCAGGAATGAATGATGGTCGCCAATGCCTTGGCAGTCCAATGAAAACGCGGTACGCTATTCATACTGGATTCGCATCAATCGACACTTCCACCCTCCTTTAACCCCATGCAATCTTCACCCACCCACCTGCGCTCGCGGCCCCTCTCGGTGGGGCATTTGCGCGCGCTGGAGGCGGTTGCCAAGGAAGGCAAGCAGATCCTGCTGGTGGCGCAGAAGAACGCGTCGCAGGACGATCCCTCGCTTGAGGATATCTATCGGGTCGGCACCGTTTCCACGATTTTGCAGCTGCTGAAGCTGCCCGATGGTACGGTGAAGGTTCTGGTCGAAGGCGGACGGCGTGCCCGAATTACCGGCTTCACGGAAACGGAAGCCTTTTTCGAGGCTGTCACCGAACCGATGCCCGACCAGGCCGGCGAGAAGAAGGACCTTGAGGCCCTCGGCCGCACCGTGGTTTCGCAGTTCGAGCAATATATCAAGCTGAACAAGAAGATCGCGCCCGAGGTGCTGGTTTCGCTGAACCAGATCGAGGAACCGTCGAAGCTGGCCGATACCGTTGCCAGTCACCTGAATCTGAAGATCCCCGAGAAGCAGGACCTGCTGGAAATCGCCCGCATCAGTGAGCGGTTGGAGCGCGTCTTCGGACACATGGAATCCGAAATCGGCGTGCTGCAGGTGGAAAAGCGCATCCGCAACCGCGTCAAGCGGCAGATGGAGAAGACGCAGCGCGAGTACTACCTGAATGAGCAGCTAAAGGCGATCCAGAAGGAGTTGGGCGAAGGCGAGGACGGCAAGGACGAGAATGCCGAACTCGAAGCCCGCATCAAGAAGACGCGGCTGAGCAAGGAAGCGCGTGAGAAGGCCATGGCGGAGCTGAAGAAGCTGCGCACCATGAGCCCGATGAGCGCGGAAGCGACGGTCGTGCGCAACTACCTGGACTGGATGCTGTCCATCCCCTGGAAGAAGCGCAGCAAGATCCGCAACGACGTCGTCGAAGCGGAAAAGGTGCTCGACGCCGACCACTACGGGCTGGAAAAGGTCAAGGAGCGGATCATCGAGTACCTGGCGGTACAGGCCCGGTCGCCGAAGGTACGCGGCCCGATCCTGTGTCTGGTTGGCCCGCCGGGCGTCGGCAAGACCAGCCTGGGCAAGTCAATCGCCAAGGCCACTGGCCGCAACTTCGTGCGGATGTCGCTGGGCGGCGTTCGGGACGAAGCGGAGGTGCGCGGCCATCGGCGGACCTATATCGGCTCGATGCCGGGCAAGGTCATCCAGGGCATGAAGAAGGCGAAGACCTCCAATCCGCTGTTCCTGCTCGACGAAGTCGACAAGCTGGGCGCCGACTGGCGGGGTGATCCGTCATCCGCGTTGCTGGAAGTGCTGGACCCGGAGCAGAACAGCACCTTCGCCGATCACTACCTGGAAGTCGATTACGATCTGTCGGACGTGATGTTCGTCACCACGGCCAATAGCCTGCGCATGCCGCAGCCGCTGCTGGACCGGATGGAGATCATCCGCATCCCTGGCTACACCGAGGATGAGAAGGTCGAAATCTCCCGCCGACATCTGATCGCCAAGCAGGGTGAGGCGCACGGCCTGAAAAAGGACGAGTGGAGCATAACCGACGAAGCGCTGCGCGACCTGATCCGCTACTACACGCGGGAAGCCGGCGTCCGCAACCTGGAGCGTGAAATCGCCAACCTGGCGCGGAAAGCGGTGAAGGAGATTGTCACCAAGCAAACCAGCAAAATTGCCATCACCCGGAAAAACCTGGAAAAGTTCGCCGGCGTGAAGAAGTTCCGCTTCGGTGAGACGGAAGCCGAGGACATGGTCGGTGTTGTGACCGGCCTGGCCTGGACTGAAGTGGGCGGTGAGATCCTGACGATCGAGTCAGTCCTGCTGCCCGGCAAGGGCAACGTCAAGCAGACCGGCAAGCTGGGCGACGTGATGCAGGAAAGCGTCTCCGCAGCACTGAGCTACGTGCGCAGCCGCTCGATCAGGTTTGGCATCAAGCCGACGCTGTTCGAAAAGCGGGATATCCACGTGCACGTGCCGGAAGGGGCAACCCCGAAGGACGGCCCGTCGGCGGGTATTGCCATGGCGACGTCGATCGTGTCGGTGCTCACCGGTATCGCAGTGCGCCGCGATGTGGCGATGACCGGTGAGATCACGCTGCGTGGCCGGGTGCTGCCGATCGGCGGGCTGAAGGAAAAGCTGCTGGCCGCCCTGCGGGCCGGGATCACCACCGTGTTCATCCCGAAGGACAACGAGAAGGACTTGGCGGAAATCCCGGACAACGTGAAGAAGCACCTCAAGCTGATTCCGGTGTCCGACGTGGATGAGGTGATTGCCCAGGCGCTGGTGCGGCGTCCTGAGGCGATCGAGTGGGAGGAGCCGCCGGAACCGGCGCTTCCGTCCGCAACGGCGCAACCCGCGCCGGCTTCGTTACCGCACTGATCCAGACCGGCCTACCGTATCCCTCGGTAGGCCGGTTTTCCCCAGGTTTCCTAGGGTAGGTGCATTGACGGGGCGGAAACCCCCCCTTTAGTGTCCGCCCACTTTCGGGCGCCCCGCCCGATTCGCGGACTTTGAGAGGGAAACGCCGTGAACAAAATGGACCTCATCGCAACGGTCGCCGAAGGGACCGATCTGCCCCGTTCCAAGGCGACCGAGGTCGTCGATGCGGTCTTCGGCGCCATCACTGACGCGCTGAAGAACAAGGAAGAGGTACGGCTGGTTGGTTTCGGCACATTCGTCGCCGCGACGCGCAAGGCAAGCACCGGCCGCAATCCCCGCACAGGCGAAGAGATGGAAATCCCCGAGTCGACCACCGTGCGTTTCAAGCCGGGCAAGGGCCTGAAGGACTCTGTCGGCTAAACAGCGCCGACACGACCGGCCGCCTCCTTCCTATGCAGGTGGTCGGTCGTCGTCGACAGGTATTGCCTGGAGCATGTTTGGCTAACGCTGGATCAGACGGCCGGGTGGACTTGGCATGCGACATGTGCTGTGTCCCTTTCGCCGCTGCCGGCGAAACCGGAATAGCCTAACAGGCCGCTTGGATCGGCGTGGCCAAGGCTTTATGCTGGCGATACGAGGGCGGTTAGCTCAGCGGTAGAGCGTCTCGTTTACACCGAGAGGGTCGGCGGTTCGAATCCGTCACCGCCCACCAGCCACACGCGATCCCGCATCCGCCGCCGCCGTGTCATACTGCGTGCGGCAGTTGCTATTCGTACCGCCCGTGTATTATCTTGGGCTTTGCGCAGCAGGGATCGGCGCAGCGTGGCCGGAAGCGCCCCGATCGACGCCTGCCGCGACAAGATTTCATGTCAGGCGTCCCCGATGAGCCCTGGATCACACGCACACCTGGCCGCCCTGGCAATCGACGTCGTGCGGACGAGCATCTGGCTGTTCCTGCTGACGGCGATCCTCGTACCGCTGGAGCGGCTGTTTGCCGAACGTCCGCAGGCGGTGCTGCGCCGGCAGTTCGTGCCGGACCTCGCCTACTACTTCATCAACAGCCTGGGCACCGCGGCGGTGCTGACTGCCCTCGGGGCCATGCTGGCCGAGGGAGCGCGCCGGATCATGCCGGGTGCAATCCTGTCGTTCAGCGCCGGTCTGAGCCTGTGGCCGCGCGTGCTGGCCACCTTGGTGGTTGGCGAGTTCGGGTTCTACTGGGGCCATCGCTGGTCACACGAAATTCCGCTGCTGTGGCGCTTTCATGCCATCCATCACAGTGCCGAACAGGTTGACTGGCTGACCGCCTCCCGTGGGCATCCGCTGGATATCCTCTTCACCCGCCTGTGCGGCTTCGTCCTGATCTACACATGCGGCCTCGCTCGGCCTGATACGGGCGGCAGCGTCACCATTTCCCTGCTGACGGTGTTTACGATC
>DAICYU010000450.1 GCA_027311485.1 Acetobacteraceae bacterium | reverse complement strand
CTGACCGATATCGGTAATCGCGGCACGCTTGATGTGCTGAACGGGCGTGACTATGTCTCGGCCAATGCACTGACCGTCGAAGCGCAGGGCATGCTGAATCTGCAGGCGGGCACGGTCACCACGGGCGTCATGACGATCGACGGTTCGGCCACGGTTGGCGGAACACTGGTCCCGGCTGGTATTCTGCAGGGCTCCGGCACGATAACCAGTGCCGTCGTCAACAACGGCACGATCAGTGCGCTGGCCGGTACACTGGCGGGTGGAAAAACGCCGACCAGTATTCTGGACATCTCTGGTGCGCTGACCGGCACGGGAACCGTCGTGTTCGACCTGGATAGTAAGTTTACGACATCGATCAATCCGACCGGGGCGACCCTGGAAGTCGGTTCGGTGGCACTCGGTCAGACCTTTGTCATGAATGGCGATGACACGCTGATCCTGGCACAGCCCGGCGCGTTCGCCGGCACCCTGGATGCGAAGCTTGGTGACAAGATTATCCTTCAGGGCGTAACCGCGACCAGCGCTGTGGACAACAATGGCACCTTGGTGCTGAGCAACGCCAGCGGGGTCGTTGCATCGCTGAAGGTCGCCGGCACCATGGCATCCGACGCCTTCACGGCCAATGGTTCAATCGTTACCGTTGGAACAGCCTCGGCGACAAGCGGGTTCTCCATAGCCGACGCGACCACCAACACCACCACAAACGTCGCCGGCTCGGCCTACACCGGACCGGTTGCCGGTTTGACCAGCGAGTTGATCCTGCCGACCACCGACCAGGTGACGGTCACCGCCAACACTCCGAATGTCTTTATTCAGGTTGGCATGCAGGGTCAGACCAATCCGACCATTGCAGGCATCAACGTCTCGGCGGCAAATGGCAACAATGTTCTGGATAGCTATGCCGGCAGCAGCTTCCTGACCGATGGATCCGGCACCGACCAGAATTACATTGACGCGCGCGGGGCGGCCCAGAACTCGTGGTCCACGGTGGTGAATTTTCATTCCGGCGACAACGTCACGATCTGGGGTGTGACACCACAGGACTTCACCCTTCATTGGATTGGCGACACGTATGGTGCGGCGGGCGCAACCGGCCTGACGGCTGTCTATACATCGAACACTGGAGGACACGATATCGGCGTCACCCTTGCCGGCTACACTAATGCTGATGCAACGAATGGTAAGCTGGCGGTGACCTACAGTTCCATCCAGGGGAATGCGTACGCGTCGATACATGCTACCTAGAACGCGATCGCCCTGGGCCGAACAAGCCCCGGGCACATTGCGTTCCAACCCGGGAAGTCAGCGCATGGTTGGCGTCGTTGTCCGATCCAACCTCCGCCCATCATGCGCTGGCTCGGGCGTTTGCCCCGGTATGCATAAGGCCACCCGGTTATGCTCTCAGCAAGGTCACCCGACCACTTCCGACATCAAAGAAGGCGGCGACAACCGATAGCTTTCCGTCCCTGACCAATCCGGCGAGCACGGGGGAGGACTCCCTCAGAAGCTGCGCCTGGATTTTTGCATTGGCCTCGGCCGCCGAGCGTATATTGTCGCCGGCGGCGTTGACCGCAGGGCGGATATAGCGGTACAGCGAACTGATCTGGCCTGGCACCGCCTTGCCGTTGATGGTGGCCCCCACTGCACCGCAATTGCCATGCGCCAGCACCACAACGACCTTGGTGCCAAGTATGGCTGCACCATATTCGATGCTGGCCATGATTTCCGTAGTTGCAATATTGCCGGCGATACGATTGACGAACACATGGCCGATGCTCTGGTCAAAAATGAGCTCCACGGGTACGCGAGAATCGGCGCACGAGAGCACCGAGGCAAAGGGTTCCTGCTTCTCGGCGGTATTTTGCTGCAGAATTGCCAGATCTTCGTTGTAGAAGGTCAATTTTCTTTCGACGAAGCGCCGGTTGCCGTCCATCAGCGTCTGCAACGCCTCGTCCGGGCTCTTTTTTGTCTGCGCGGAGGCTATTAAGGGCATGGCAAGTACGTCCGCCGCGACGCCAATGAGCGTCCCACCCAACAGGCGACGGCGTGACGGCAAATATGCGTTGGACCTGTTGCTTTCTGCGCCGAGTTGGTCGCTGGCTACCGCTTCGGAATCCTGCATGGACGTTGTTCCTTCTTACTTCATGGACGTTATCCGATATTCACTCTGTAAATCAGCGTCTGTACGGGACTTTATTGCCGATTGAGGCTGCTATCATGTGCCGAGGACCGCGTATCGGCCAGGGGCCCGTTCCAGCGCCGGTTCGGGCAATCGATAGCATGGCTTTGTTGGTGTAACACCCTGGACAGTGTTCCTGCCGCGTCATGTTATACTTCGGGTCAGATAGGCAGCGTGCTTATCGGCGCGGGTAAGGGGGACGGGACAATGGACATCCAGCACGTTGTCGTTCTCATGCTGGAGAACCGCTCATTCGATTGCATGCTCGGCATGCTCTACCAGGCCGACGCGAAATTCTGCGGCCTGACAGGGACTGAGTTCAATACGTGGCACAAGCCGGACGGGTCGCAACAAAGGATCCAGGTTTGGACGGACCCCGCGCTGGACGCGAGGAGCGTTTGCATCCCCGATCCCGATCCCGGCGAACTCTTCACCGACATTCATATGCAAATCCAAGGGTTGGCGGCAGACGGACGGCCGAACACCGGCGCCCCCACGATGGGCGGCTTTGTGGATAATTACATGCGCCAACCCGCGACGACGCCGGCGGCCGATCCCTATTCGGTCATGCACTATTTCACGCCCAATCATGTTCCGGTCATCAGCCAACTGGCACGGGCTTTCGGCGTGTCCGATCGGTGGCATGCCTCCGCGCCGTGCCAGACCTGGCCGAACCGCTTTTTCGCCCACACCGGAACGGCCAACGGGTATGTCAACAACGCGCCAACTCATTTTCCCTACGAGATGGAAACGGTGTTCAACCGCCTGGCAGCGGTTGGCAAGGAGTGGCGGATCTATTTCCACGACATTCCGCAGGCCGCGACCCTGGCGAGGCTGTGGGGCGACGTGTTGACCGGGCGTTTTCGCGATTTCGTCGATGACTTTGCCCGCGACGCCGCCGATGGGAACCTGCCGGCCTACAGCTTTATTGAGCCACGCTATTTCACCAATCTGCTTCTCGACAAAATACCGAATGACGACCATCCACCTCATAACGTGGCGTATGGCGAGCAACTGGTGGCTGACGTGTATAACGCCGTCCGCAGTGGTCCGCGCTGGAAGCAGACGCTGCTGGTGATCACCTACGATGAACACGGCGGCTGCTATGACCACGTCGCACCGCCGCCAGCCACACCGCCCGACAATCGTGCGCCGGACGGTTTCGATTTTGGCGTCTTCGGTGTGCGGGTGCCTGCGGTGATCGTCTCGCCCTACGTGCCCGCTCGCAGCATCATCCGGCCGCCGGGGCGGATACCCTTCGATCACACCTCCATCATTGCCACGCTGCGCAGACTGTTCGGCATCGCGTCCCTGACGGCACGCGATGCCGTTGCGCCGGACCTTGTGGCGGCCCTGCATGCCAGCCCGGACAATGACGGGCCGCCCTCTATCGTGGCCCCGGCGGTCGCTCCACCGCCGGCTCAAGTGGCCCGCGCCGCCGCCAAGCCACCGAACAGCTTGCAGCGGAGCCTGACCACCGCCGCTGTTCAGTTGCCAACGGCTGGCGCTGATACCGGTGCGCATATCCAGCGCCTGCGTGCCGCCCGGGATGTTGCCCCGCAGCACGACACTGTTGCCGATGCCGCCGCGGACGTCGCAGCCCACATGAAGGCGTTCCTCGGACGACCTTAGCGGTGGTGCCAGGCAGTCGTACGATGGCGGCAGCCTGTCCGGCACGCCTGGTGTCTGACTGTAGGATCACTCGCATGTGACAGTTGTTGGCATTGCGACCAAGGTTCAGTTCAATCATCTTCAATACTCGCAAGTAGGAATAATGGAATGCGGGGATCAATCGGTTCCAGCGTACTGGTATT
>DAICYU010000044.1 GCA_027311485.1 Acetobacteraceae bacterium | reverse complement strand
GCCACAGGCAGAAGGTGCAGCGCGACTTGCAGCCCCGGCCGGTGTACAGGGACACGTAAGGGTGCATCAGGTAGCCGATGAAATAGTCCTCGATCCGCAGGTCGCGCTTATAGACCTCGGTGACAAAGGGCAGTTGATCCATGTTCTCAAGGATTTGCCGGTCCTTGTTATGTATGATCACGCCCGCACCGTTGCGGTAGGAAATGCCGTCCACCGACGACCAGTCGCGGCCCTCGGCAATCTCCTTGATCGTGAAATCGAACTCATTGCGGGCGACAAAGTCGATCACGCCACCCTGCGCCAGGCTTTCCGCCGGCTGCACCGCCACCTTGGCGCCGACGAAGCCGATTTTGAGTGACGGATTCGCCTGCTTCAACGCCTCGGCCACCTGCACATCGGACGCGAAGGACGGCGTCGAGGTATGGATGACGCACAGTTCGTAGTCGCGGGCCTGCCCGGTCACGGTATCCAGCCCGATTCGCGCCGGCGGTGCATCGATCAGCTTGCTGCCAGGCACAAGCGCGGCCGGCTGCGCCAGCCAGGTCGGGAACCAGAACGACTTGATTTCCCGCTTCGCCTGATAGCGGGAGCCGGCACCGCCATCGAAACCATCGAAGGAGGGGGGGTGCAGGAAAAGGGTCTTCATCATCGCGCGTTTGATTCCTCGAATGGATACGGCGCCGGTGCGGCAAATCGCCCCGGCGTGTCCGCTTCCAGCCCATGGCCGCGCCAGATAACGCGGCGCCCACCATAGCTGGCCATCATGACAATAACGGACAAGATGTCTCGCAGCGGCAAAAGCCAGACCGGACAGGAGAATGCAAGCGTCTCACCGTCGGAAAAGGCGCTGTCAACGCCGATGGCTGCGATCGCCCGCAGCACCCAGGCCAGTGTAAACAAGCCGAGTGACCAGGGTGCGGCACCGGACAGCACAACGGCCAACACGCTCCAGGCCAGCGGATACTGCAGCACAGATGCTGCAAAGCCGACCGGCTCAAGCGCGCGGATGGTCCGCGCCCACCGCAATTCATGAACGAACAGGTCGCGCAGGCTGCCTTCCGGGACGGTCGTCAGGACGACGGTCTGCGCCAGCACCACATCCAGGCCCAATGCGGCGATCCGGCGCCCCAATACCTGATCGTCCGCCAGATGGTCGGCCAATGCTGGCAGCCCGCCGATGCGTTGCAGGTCGGCCCGCCGCAGGCACATGGTGGCGCCCAGACAATCCCGCCGCCCCAATGCGCGTGCCAGCACGGCACTGGGCAGGAAACCGTGCGTGATCTGGGTGGCACCCAGACGGGCAGCCCAGGCCTGTGTCGCCGGCAGGCCGGCATATAACGTCGTGACCAAGCCAACGCCGGGCTGCCCCAACGCGGCGACCAGCCGTTCCAGGTAATCCGGGCCTGCATGCACGTCGGAGTCGGCGATGACAACGACATCGTGCCGCGCGGCCGGGAACATATTGATCAGGTTGCTGACCTTCCCGTTCGCGCCATGGCGGGCGTGGTCGACGACCAGCGACATGGCAACGTGGGGAAACCGGATGCGCAGCCGCTCCACCACCGCGACGGCCGGGTCTTCAGGGTCCTGGACCCCGAACACGATCTGCCAGTCGGGGTAGTCCTGCTGGCACAAGGTGGCCAGCGCCTGCTCCAGCAACGGTTCAGTGCCGTACAGCGGCTTCAACACGGTCACCGGAGGCCGCTCAGCCGAACGCTGAATCGGCCGACGCACCCATCGTGCCACCAACAGGCTCGCCGCGAGGGACTGGACCACGCCGCAGGCGACCGGAATCGCCAGCAAGGAGATCATGAATCGAGGGTACCGTCCGAGAGATCGGAGATCTTCCGGCGCAGGTTGGCAATCAGGACATCGACATCGCCGCTGGCCAGGATCTTGCGAAAATCCGAGCGCTGAACCGCGACCCGGCTAATCGAACCGTCCAACAGGATGTCCACGGCGCGCCAAGTGCCATTCTCATTCCGCAGCAGGTAATCCAGCCGCTGACGGTCACCGTTGCTGGTGACGATCTCGGTCGCGACAATCCGATCGGAACCTGAATCACGCACCCCGGGCAGGATTTCGAACCGCTGACCGTCGTAGCTGTCGAAGTTGGCAACGTAGGTGGCGACGATAAAGCGCCGATAGACCTGAAGCAGGCGCGCCTGCGCTTCAGCATTCAGGCTGTCCCATCGCGGACCGATCGACAGCTTCAGAACGGTTTGCAGATCGAAAACCTGCTCCACCACCGGCGCGAGTTTATCGAAGCGCCGCGGGAACGGCGTGTCGTGACCCGACCGCATCACCGTCTCCAACGCGCTGTAGAGACGGCGCAGGGGCGCATCGAGCCCGTCCGGAGCCTCGGCGCCGACGGCAGGCAACGCCGCCGTGGTTGCCAATACCACGGCGGTGAACAGAAGGTTGCGGCGGGTGCCGGCGAGGCCGCGGAGAAGGGGAAGGTTCATCGTGATGTGATGAGCTTTGCCGTCCCGGATGCAGGCAGTTCAATTCCGACCGCTGCCAGCGCCGTCGCGACGATATCGCGGGCGGACAGTCCAGCCTCCGCAAGTTGCTTCGTCTGGGAGTCGTGATCGATGTAGCGGTCCGGCATCACCATCGGGCGGACCTTCACGCCGGAATCGAGCAGACCTTTCCACGCCAGATGATGCATGACCTGGGAACTGAAGCCGCCAATGGAAGCTTCTTCGATCGTGATCAATACTTCGTGATGACGCGCAAGCTGCTCGATCAGCGCGGTGTCGATCGGCTTGGCGAATCGGGCGTCCGCGACCGTGGCCGGAAAGCCGCGCGCGGCCAGCTCGTCGGCAGCCTTCAGCGCATCCCCCAGCCGGGTTCCCAGCGACAGGATCGCAATATTGGATCCTTCACGCAGCACCCTGCCCTTGCCGATCTGCCAGGCTTCACCCATCGCGGGCAACGCCACCCCTGTCCCCTCGCCCCGTGGATAGCGGAAGCCGCTCGGCCGGTCGTTGATGGTCACGGCTGTGGCGACCGTGTGCACAAGCTCCGCCTCATCCGCCGGCGCCATCAGCACCATGTTCGGCAGGCAACCCAGATAGGCCAGGTCGAAGCTGCCGGCATGGGTCGCGCCATCGGCGCCGACATACCCGGCGCGGTCCATGGCGAACCGCACCGGCAGCGATTGCAGCGCCACGTCATGAACGATCTGGTCGTAAGCACGCTGAAGGAACGTCGAATAGATGGCGCAGAACGGCTTCATGCCCTCGGTCGCCAGGCCGGCCGCGAAAGTAACGGCATGCTGTTCGGCAATACCGACGTCGAAGGTGCGGTCCGGGAACGATTTCTGGAAACGGTCCAGGCCGGTACCGGATGGCATCGCCGCGGTAATGGCGACAATCGTTGGGTCCTGCTGCGCCTGCTGGATCAACGCGTCAGCGAAAACCTTCGTGTAGCTCGGCGGCCCGGGCGGCGCCTTCGCCTGCTCCCCGGTGATGACGTTGAACTTGGATACGCCGTGATACTTGTCGGCCGAGCGCTCCGCCGGTGCATAGCCTTTGCCTTTGACGGTGATGGCGTGGACCAGGATAGGGCCTGCTTCCTCGGCCTCGCGCACGTTGCGCAGGACAGGCAGCAGGTGATCCAGGTTATGACCGTCGATCGGGCCGACATAGTAGAAGCCAAGCTCCTCGAACAGCGTACCGCCGGTCAGGATGCCGCGGGCATATTCCTCGGCCCGGCGGGCGGTGCGTTCGATGCCGCGCGGAAAGCGCTTGGCCATCTTGGCGCCGAGTTCGCGCAGCGACAGGAAGCTGCGTGACGACATCAGCCGCGACAGATAGGCGCTCATGGCACCGACAGGCGGCGCGATCGACATGTCGTTGTCGTTCAGGATCACGATCAGCCGTGATCGCAGGGCACCGGCGTTGTTCATCGCCTCGTAGGCCATGCCGGCACTCATCGCGCCGTCGCCGATGACACAGATCACATTACGGTCATCACGCTGCAAACTCAGCGCCGCGCGCTCCGATTCGCTGGCGGACTCGTAACGGGCGGTTTTCAGATCGCGCGCCACTGCCATGCCCAGGCCGGCGGAAATGGAGGTGGAGGAATGCGCCGCACCGAACGGGTCGTATTCGCTTTCCGACCGTTTGGTGAACCCGGACAGGCCGTCGCCCTGCCGCAGCGTGCGAATGCGATCGCGCCGTCCGGTCAGGATTTTGTGCGGGTAGGCCTGATGGCCCACGTCCCAGATCAGCCGGTCGGACGGCGTGTCGAACACGGCGTGGATGGCCACAGTCAGCTCCACCACGCCCAGCGAGGCGCCGAGGTGCCCGCCGGTGACCGAGACGGCATCGACCGTTTCCGCACGCAGTTCATCGGCAAGCTGACGCAGCTGCTCCGGCGAAAAATTGCGCAGATCGTCCGGATAACGAACCCGGTCGAGCAACGGTGTGGTGAGTGGACTCATCGAAGCTCCTGTTGTCGCTCAGTTCCGGCGTGCCACGACAAAGGCGGCGAGCGCCCGCAGGTTGGCCGCACGCGGTCCGAAGCCATCGAGATGGCTTGCCGCCTGCTGGGCCAGCATATCGGCATGCGCTCTGGCCCGTTCGACGCCGAGGACGGACACCATCGTGGCTTTTCCCGCGGCGGCGTCCTTGCCGACGGTCTTGCCGATTTCAGCTGTTTCGCCTTCGACATCCAGCAAGTCATCGGCGATCTGAAACGCAGCCCCCAGGTCACGGCCGTACGCCGCCAGCAGGTGCCGCTGGTGCGACGGCGCGCGCCCCAGGATTGCACCGGCTTCCGCGCTGTACTGGATCAACCGCCCGGTCTTCAACGCCTGCAGGCGGGTGACGGCGGGTCCATCCAGAACCTGCCCTTCCGCCAGCATGTCGATCATCTGTCCGCCCGCCATTCCTTTCGCCCCGGCCGCGGCGCCCAGTGCGGCGACAAGCTCGCAGCGTGCGAGGGAGTCGGAGTGGGTGTCGTGTTCCGCCAATATCTCGAACGCGCGGCATTGCAGCGCGTCGCCGGCCAGAATGGCGGTTGCCTCGTCGAATGCGCGATGTGTGCTCGGTTTGCCACGCCGCATGTCGTCGTTGTCCATCGCCGGTAGGTCGTCATGCGCCAGCGAATAGGCGTGCAACATCTCGACCGACGCTGCGACCCGGGCGGCGCAGGTTTCGCTGACGGCGAACAGCGAGGCCGATTCCATCACCAGAAAAGCCCGCAGCCGCTTGCCGCCGCCCAGTGTGGCGTAGCGCATGGCTTCCGCCAGGCGCCCTTCGGCACCGTCGGTGTCAGGCAGCAGAACCTCGAGCGCCTGCTCAACGATCATCGCGACGCGTGCCATCTCATTTGGCAGATCGACCAGGGAAGTGTAGCCGTCAGTTGACACATTAGCCTCTTCAGCAACGGACTCGCCATATCGGGGCGCAGGTCCCAGCCGATAACATGCAAGTCGATCAAGCACAGGATTAACCGCGCGTGAAGCCAGAGATAGTTGCAAAATTGCCACAGGCACTTCCCCGTGATAGGGAAGACAATGGGATAATCGCGAACGTTGGCTTAACCCGGGGATGGCAGGCGCGGAAAGCGATCACCATGTGCCGGCTCTGGGAGCTGTCGCGGCATGTGTCGCGCCGAGGAGGCGTTGCGACGCGCCGGGTAACCTGACATATCCAGACCGCATTGGTCCGGAATCGCTGCGGAGACTGCTAAATGATTCGTGTCGTCCTGGCTCAACCACGCGGCTTCTGCGCCGGAGTGGAGAGGGCCATCGAGATCGTCGAGCGGGCGCTGAAAAAATACGGTCCGCCGATCTATGTGCGGCATGAGATCGTGCACAATCGTCATGTCGTGGAAGATCTACGCACGCGTGGCGCCGTATTCGTCGATGATCTCGATGATATCCCGCCCGGCGCAATGACCATCTTTTCCGCCCATGGCGTGGCCAAGAGGGTCGAGGAAGCCGCGGCGGAGCGCGGGTTGCCGGTGATTGACGCCACCTGCCCGCTGGTTGCCAAGGTTCACAACGAAGGCCGCCGCTACGCCCGGCAGGACCGTGAGATCGTGCTGGTCGGCCATGCCGGCCACGCCGAGGTTGAAGGGACGATCGGCCAGGTTCCCGCCAGGGTGCACCTGGTGCAAACGATCGAGGATGTGGCCGCGCTTGCGGTCACCGACCCCGACAAGCTGGCCTATATCACCCAGACCACGCTGTCGGTTGATGACACGCGCGGGATCATCAACGCCTTGAAGGAGCGGTTCCCGACGATCGTTGGTCCGGACGTCCGCGATATCTGCTACGCGACGCAGAACCGTCAGCAGGCGGTGCGCGATCTGGCGACGCGGGTCGACATGATCCTGGTCGTAGGGTCTCGCAATTCATCGAATTCCAATCGCCTCAAAGAGATCGGCGAAGAACTTGGCAAGCCGTCGTACCTGATCGACGACTCCGATGCTTTGCGCCCGGAATGGTTTGCGGGCATCGGGTCGGTCGGGCTTACCGCCGGCGCCTCGGCCCCGGAAATGCTGGTGCAAGGCGTGCTGGACGGACTTCGCCGCTTTGGTGAGATCGAGGTGTCCACCCTGGACGGGGTCGCCGAGGATGTCCGTTTCCGGTTCCCGGCGGAACTCGCTGACGCTTAAGGAGAGCCTGTATGTCTGTTCCCTTGAATCAGGCCCTGCGCGTTGGGGCTTATGTCGTAAAGCAGCATCTGGTTGGCAATAAACGCTACCCGCTGGTGCTGATGCTGGAGCCGTTGTTCCGCTGCAACCTGGCCTGCGCCGGCTGCGGCAAGATCGACTATCCGGCCGAGATCCTCAATCAGCGGCTGTCCGTGCAGGAGTGCATGGAGGCGATCGACGAATGCGGCGCCCCCGTGGTGGTCATCGCCGGTGGCGAGCCGCTGCTGCACAAGGAGATCGACAAAGTTGTCGAGGGTGCGATCGCGCGCAAGAAATTCGTGATCGTCTGCACCAACGCGCTGCTGCTTGAAAAGAAGATGGACCTGTTCAAGCCCAGCAAGTGGTTCTCCTGGTCGGTCCACCTGGATGGCGCCCGGCAGGAGCACGACCAGTCAGTCTGTCAGGACGGCGTGTATGATCGGGCTGTCGCGGCAATTGCCGAATCAAAGCGGCGCGGCTTCCGGACCATCATCAACTGCACCCTGTTCAACAACGCCGAACCGGAAAAGGTCGCGGCCTTCTTCGACGACGTCATGGCGATGGGGGTCGATGGCATATCCGTATCCCCCGGCTATGCGTATGAGCGGGCACCCGATCAGGCGCACTTCCTGAACCGGTCCCGGACCAAAGAATTGTTCCGCGGCATCTTCCGGCTGCAGGGCAAAGGGACGTGGAAGAAGAAGTGGTCGTTCAACCAGTCTTCGATGTTCCTGGACTTCCTGGCCGGCAACCAGACGTTCAAGTGCACGCCCTGGGGCAACCCGACGCGCACCTATTTCGGTTGGCAGCGCCCCTGCTACCTGCTGGGTGAAGGCTACGCCAAATCCTTCAAGGAACTGATGGAGGGCACCGACTGGGATCGCTACGGCACCGGCAATTATGAAAAATGCGCGAGCTGCATGGTTCATTCCGGCTATGAGGCCAGTGCCGTTGCCGAGACCGTCCGCAAGCCGTGGCGCGCCGCGGCGCAGGTGCTGCGCGGCATCCGCACTGAAGGGCCGACAACGCCCGACATCCCGCTGGATAACCAGCGCCCGGCGGAATACGTGTTCAGCCGGCATGTGGAGACGGCGCTCAAGCGTATCCGTGCCGGCAAGAAGCCCATGGAGGAAGTCGCCGACGCCGCCGACTGAACTACACGTCACGCGGTGCAGTACCACCGCGTGACTTTTCTTTACAGCGTTAACTCTTTGTTAATATCATTCAGATAATGTTTGCCTCGGCATCCGCTTCGGAATTACCCCCGACGACTTCATGCATTATTTATCAGCGCGACAGTTATATATTAGGGCGATTTAAGATTTCCGATCCGAAAATTAGCATTCCATGACGAGATTCTCGAACGAACCTGAAGCGGATGCCGACGACCTTGACGACGATGAATTGCTCGAAGCCTATCTGGGCATCGACGCAGGCAGCGGGATCAAAGACCCCGCTATCGCCGCGCAACCATCCTCAATACCGGACTGGCCGTCGCGCCTGACCCGGGACCTGCGCCTGGACCTGAACGTCGACGCGGACACAGTCGAATGGTTCAAGGCGCATCATACCGACTGGCGGGCTGAAATGCGATTTGTGCTACGCGCCTGGGTGCGTGCGGAAGACAACGGCACCGCTAAGCCGACGGCGGCGTAACCGACGCAACCGAAGTTCGGCACAGGCCAGCGAATGGCCCGACCGCCGGTTGACGCACCCGCAGAGCAGCGCACCACCGGATCGAGGCAATTGGTAATGAAAACACGGCCTGCGAAAGCGACGCCTGCCGCATTCTGGCCCGGACCGGCGCAGGGCATGCGCCGGCATCCTGCTAAGTCAGCCGGCGCGCTTCCCGTTGCTTGACGTGACATGCTTCGGCCGGGCCGGCGGCATCGCGCGGTGCACGTGCTCAGCGCCGCCGCGGGCATGCATGAAGGCCTTCAGCACTTCATTGATCCGCGTCTGGTAGCCGGCACCGAAGCCGCGGAAAAAGCGCAGGACGTCAGCATCCAGCCGCAGGCTGACGGCGAGTTTCGGTTCGCGCACATCGAACACGAGGTCGGTGGCCCAGCCGTTGCGCGAGGTGCCCGCGGCGGCGGGGACGTTCGCCGGTGGCTTGGCCGCCACGCGTGGCTTCGCGCCAGACGCGGCGCGCGGCTTTGTTGTCTGCTTCACAGCTTTTGCTGACTTGGCCATCCCATCCTCCCGTTGTCGGGCCGGTTGGTTCCGGACCCGGTTAACGCGTTCAGATGTTACCGATGTACGCACGCTCGTCGCTACGGTCAAGCGCGACCTTTGGAAAATACGTAACTTTTCCGCAACGTCAACGCCTCAGATCAGCAACTCGATGAGGAACGGGCCGGAGCGGCCGAGCGAATGGGCCAGCAAATCGGCGAAACCTTCCGCCGTATCGGTGCGCGCCGCTTCCACACCCATTGAGCCTGCGAGGCGTGACCAGTCGATATCCGGGTTGCCCAAATCCATCATGTCCAGCGCCGTCCGCCCTGGATTCGCACCGACATTGGCCAGTTCGCCCAGCAGGATCGCGTATTTCCGGTTCGAGAGGAGAACCGTCGTCACGTCCAGCTTTTCGCGCGCCTGCGTCCACAGGGCCTGGACGGTATACATCGCTGAACCGTCGGCCTGGAGATTGATCACCCGGCGCCCCGGTGCGCCGATGGCGGCGCCGGTGGCCATGGGCATGCCGCCGCCGATCGCCCCGCCGGTGACGTTGAGCCAGTCATGCGGCGGCGCGGCCTGCGTGTTGGCGAAGAAACCGCGTCCGAAACTGACCGACTCGTCGGCGATGACCGCGCCTTCGGGCATGAGCGCGCCCAGGGTGGCGGCAACCGCCTCCGGGGTCAGCGCGCCGCTGCCGGTCTGCGGGCGGCTGCCGTAGTCCGGCGCCGGCACCTTCGGGCAGCCCAGCGCATCGGCAAGACGCATCAGCGCTTCCACCACGTCCTGCTCCGGCCGGGCCAGGACATAAATGTCCGCGTCATCCGGAATCGAGGTTTGCGGCTTGTTCGGATAGGCGAAGAACGTGACCGGCTTGCGCGACCCTGCCAGGATCAGTTGCCGGGTGCCCGCCATCGCCTTGACCGCGACATCGACGACGTAGGGCACACGCTCGACCGCCAGACGCCCCTGCCCGCGTGCGATGCGCGCGTTGGACCCCTGCGCCACCACACGGCACCCGGTGGCAGCCTGAATGCGGTGCGCCAGCGCCAGACCATCTTCGTGCAGCGCGACCCCGCCCAGCAGCAGCACGGTGCCGGACCCGCCGCGGCGCAGCGCGTTGGCAGCGTCCTCGATCTGGTTCGGCGCGGCGGTGGGTGTCGGCAAGCGTGGCAGGGCGTCGGCGACAATGCCGCCTTCGTTCCAGGACGTGTCCGACGGAAGGATCAGCGTGGCGATCTGCCCTGGCGCGACCATCGATGCCTGCACCGCGGCGGCAGCATCGGTGCCGACCGTGCGCACATCCATCGCCGTCCGCACCCAGCCGGAAACACCCCTGGCCCAGCCTTCCGTATCAGCGGTCAGCGGCGCATCCAGGGGCCGGTGATACGTCGCCTGGTCGCCGACAATATTGACGATCGGCGTTGCCGCCCGGCGCGCGTTGTGCAGGTTGGCCAGGCCGTTCGCCAGGCCCGGGCCGCAATGCAGAAGGGTCGCCGCGGGCCTGCCGGCCATCCGTGCATAGCCGTCGGCGGCGCCGGTCACCACGCCCTCGAACAAGCCAAGCACGCAGTGCATGCCGGGGATGCGATCGAGTGCAGCCACGAAATGCATCTCGGAGGTGCCGGGGTTCGAGAAACAAGTGTCAACGCCGCTTTTCAGCAAGGAATGGACAAGGCTTTCGGCGCCGTTCATCCGTCGTATCTCCCGGTTGTTGATCGGCACGCATGGGAAAATCCGCACCGCATGGACACACTGCTGTAACCGTTTTACCCCACAGTGGCCAGAGCGGTGCGGCCGATCCATCTCGTCACAAAACCGCCGCGAAACGGGATGACGGATGCAGCGCCTGATGAAGGAGGATTAAGCCTGATGAAGACTATGCCCGCCCTGCTGGCTGCCATGTTGCTGGCGACGGCCCCGGCCCTTGCGCCGGCGGCCCTTGCACAGAGCGCCGAGCCCTCGCCGGCTGAACACGCACCGGCCAAGCCGGACACCTATCACGCGTCGCTGGACCAGCGGATCAACAGCATGCACCAGCGTCTGCAGATCACTCCGGATCAGGAAACCGTCTGGAATGCATTCGCCGGGACGATGCGTAACAACGCCGATATGATCGAACAGGCCTACAAGAAGCGTGCCTCTCAGCTGAACACGATGACTGCACCCGAGAACCTGCAAGACTACGCGCAGATCGAGCAGGATCGGGCGCAAAACATACAGAAACTGTCGGCGTCATTCGACGCGCTTTATGCTCAGTTGTCGGATCAGCAGAAGAAGACCGCTGATACCATGTTCCGGCGCTACTACGTGAACCGGGCGCAGGCCCATCACCACGCAAAGCCCGGCGCCAAGTAGGGCGCGATCTTGGCACTGGCGTTCGTCGGCGTTAAACCCGCTGGCGAACGCCACGCCCGGTGAATGCCGCATTCGGGAAACGCCCAAGGAACGCCATCAATGATCAACAAGATTGTCCAGTCCATGGCCGAGCTGATGACTGGCATCAAGGATGGCTCGACCGTCCTGCTCGGCGGCTTCGGTTCGGTCGGCCAGCCCAATGCGCTGATCGACGGACTGATCGAACAAGGCGCTAAGGACCTTGTTGTCGCCTGCAACAATGCCGGCGCCGGCCATGTCGGCCTTGCCCGGCTGATGGAACTCGGACGGGTGCGGAAGATCATCTGCTCCTTCCCCCGCAGCTCCGACCCGGTGGTGTTTGAAACCTTGTACCGGGCCGGGAAGATCGAGCTGGAGATTGTGCCGCAGGGCACCCTGGCCGAACGCATGCGTGCGGCCGGTGCCGGCGTGCCGGCCTTCTTCACCGCCACGGGTGTCGGCACCAAGATGGCGGTCGGCAAGGAACACCGGGAGATTGACGGCCGCACCTACATCCTGGAGCAGGCCCTGAAGGGCGATATCGGCCTGGTCGAGGCGTGGGAAGCCGATCGGTGGGGCAACCTGACCTACCGGCTGGCGGGACGGAACTTCAATCCGGTGGTCGCCATGGCATCGGCGCTGACGCTGGTGCAGACGCAGCATGTCCGCGAACTGGGGCAGATCGATCCGGACCATATCGTAACACCCGGGATCTTCGTGGACCGGGTGCTGCACGTGCCCTACGGTGATCCGTCCGGCTTCTGATTCAGGGAACCGCCCCCAGGGGAAACCGCCCCCAGGCAAATCGCCCGCAAGGAACCGCAATCATGTCCGAGACCGTCGTAACCGATATCAAGCCTTTCAGCCGCGTGCAGATGGCCCAGAACGCCGCGGCCGATATCCCCGAAGGCTGGTATGTGAACCTGGGCATCGGCATGCCCACCGCAATCGCCGACTGGGTGCCGGCCGAACGCGAGGTGATCTTCCATTCGGAGAACGGCGTCCTGGGCATGGGCCCGGCGCCGGAGAAGGACAGCATTGAGCCGTGGCTGATCAATGCCGGCAAGCAGTACGTCACCCTGCGGGCCGGTGGCAGCATCTGCCACCACGCCGACAGTTTCTCGATGATCCGCGGCGGCCACCTCGATCTGTGCGTGCTCGGCGCCTTCCAGGTCGCCGATAACGGCGACATCGCCAACTGGGCAACGAGTGAGAACGATACGGCCCCCGCCGTTGGCGGCGCGATGGACCTTGCCGCCGGCGCCAAGCGGCTGTGGGTGCTGATGGATCACACCACCAAGGACGGTTCACCGAAGCTGGTCACGCGGTGCACCTATCCGTTGACGGCACCCGCCTGTGTCCGGCGTGTCTATACCAATCTGGCGACCATCGACGTTACGGAACGCGGTTTCGTCGTCCGGGCGATGGCGCCTGGCATGACCTTCGAAAACCTGCAGGCCCGTACGGACGCCAAGTTGCACATCGCAGCCTGATCATTATCCCGCTGATCACAGGCCCCTGATCTTTGGGGGCCTGACCACCCCAGCCCGATCAAAGGGGCCGGATTCCCTGCGGCGGCAGATCCGCCAGCAGGGAGCGCGCCGAACGGCCCAGCACAGGGTGGATCCAATCCGGCGCGACGTCCAGCAATGGCAGCAGCACGAACGCCCGTTCATGCGCCCTGGGATGGGGCAGGATCGGGTCCGGCGACGCGCGCACCAGATCGCCGATGGCGATGATATCCAGATCCAGTGTCCGGGCCGCGTTGGGCGTGCCGCGTTCGCGCCCGCAGGCCGTCTCAATCGCCATCGTGTGCCGCAGCAACAGGGCGGGGTCGGCGGCGTACCCGGGGTCAACCCGCAAAGCGGCAACAGCGTTGACATAGTCGGGCTGACCGGATGGAGGAACCGGGGACGTCAGGTACCAGCGCGACACGCCGCGCAGCCTCACGCCCGGTAACAAGTCCATCATCGAAACAGCCTCACGGCATGTTTCCAGAGGGGGTTGGCCATGCAAACCGGGCAGATTGCCGCCCACAGATACCAACGCTATGAAACTATCCTGCATTGCCCCAACGTTTCGATGGCCATAAAATTCAGCCTTGGTTATAGTGAACGCCCTGCTGCTGTTTCCGATTTAGCTTCGACTGTCCAAATCCGTTAACCCAGTCCGATTTACAACCTGGCATCCCAAGGTAACGCCGATGATATCCAACCCTTTTCGCCCGAACGAACGCGTCGCACTTTTTATCGATGGCGCCAATCTGTATTCTGCATCGCGCAATCTCGGGTTTGATGTCGATTATCGTAACCTGCTGGAATATTTTCAAAAACGGGCCAACGTCGTGCGCGCCTATTACTACTCGGCAGTGCTGGAGACCGAGGAATACTCGCCGCTGAAGCCGCTGACCGACTGGCTTGCCTACAACGGCTATGCGCTGGTCACCAAGCCGGCAAAGGAATTCACCGACGCCACGGGTCGCCGCCGAGTCAAGGGCAACATGGACATCGAGGTTGCGGTGGACATGCTGGAGCTGG
>DAICYU010000449.1 GCA_027311485.1 Acetobacteraceae bacterium | reverse complement strand
GTTAAATCGCCCGAGGAAACCGCCGTCTTGAACACGCCGTCCGCTGCCCAGACCGACGCGACCGCCGCCAGACAGAAGCTGGTTTCGTTCTTCCGTCTCATTCCCAGTGCACGCATGCCGCAGCGCGCGGATCGGTCGGCCGCCGGTTCCCTGCCGACTCGCGCTTTCCGCTACTGCGAAGCAGCCACGTCCGCCGCGGCGTTCGGCTATTATCTATTTCCGCCGATCGGCTTTTCGGTTCAGTGGGACGGCCATGACATCATCTGGACGTTCGAAGGCGCCGGAGAGTGGATGCCGCTGAATGCCGCCGTCCAGTTCCCGGGCTTTCGCGATTACTTCGACTCGGCCGCCCCTGACGAAATCAAGACGTTTTCACCCCCATTTCTGGGCGCCCTGCAGGAACCGGGTCTGATCCAGCTCTGGACCGGCCTCGTCGTCCGCACGGCGCCGGGCTGGAGTCTGCTGGTGCGCGCGCCGGCAAACCTGCCTCGAAGCGGTGGCTGGGAGGCGTTTGAAGGCATCGTTGAAACCGATCATTGGTTCGGTCCGTTGATTACCAACCTCCGCCTGACCAAGACGAACGTGCCGATCGACTTCCGGCCGGATTACCCGCTGTTGCAGGTGCAGCCGATTCCGCGCCATGCATATGAGGACGCAACGCTTAACAACTACGAGATCGTTCCCGACATCGGCCAGTTCGCCCCCGAGGACTGGGACGACTACTACGATACCGTCGTGCGTCCGAATTCGCAGATTGTTCGGCCACGCGGCCAGTATGCCGCCGCGGCCCGCAAGCGGCGGGCCTCCGAGAGTGATGACAAAGCTGGAAGCGGCTGAACGGACGCTGGACAGCCGGTCGGATTTTCCGCATCAATTTTGTGATGATGAACTTTGCCTGGCTTCGCTCGGCCGTCCGTCTCGCGGGCGGGGTTGGCGCTCTACTTATGACACTGGTGCCGAACGGGATGGCCAATATGGTCTGCCCGGCCGATCCGGCGTTGCCTCACCTGAAGCTGCCGCACTTCCGGGCCGCCATTGCCGAAGGCAGCGAGGGACTGATTGTTGCCATGGGATCCTCCTCGACCGAGGGGGCCATGGCCAGCGACGCCGCCCATACCTATCCTGCGATCCTTCAGGCGGCCCTGAACCGGACTCTGCCCGGTGCCCATATCGCCGTGATCAACCGCGGCATCGGCGGCCAGGATGCCCCCGAGGAACTGGCTCGGCTGGATGCGGACGCGATCGCGGTCCATCCCCAGCTCGTCGTCTGGCAGGTTGGGGCCAATGGTGCCATGCGGCACGCCGATCCGACGAACTTCTACCGTCTGGTGCGGCAAGGCGTCACCCGCCTGCGTGACGCCGGCATCGATGTGATCCTGATGGATAACCAGCGCTCGCCCAGGGTTCTGGCTGCCGTCGAGCATATCGTGCTGGAGGATGAATTGCGCGATGTGGCGCGTGACACCGGGGTCAACCTGTTTTCCCGCAGCCACCTCATGGACGCCTGGTCGGACGAAGGTGCAAAGCCGGGCATGTTCACCGCCTCCGACGGGCTGCATCACAACGACCTGGGCTATTGGTGCATCAGCCAGTCGCTCGCGCACCAAATTGCGGCCGCGGTCGGCGCTCCGATCGCAATGTCTTCCCGGCGCTGACCGTTGGAAGCGGCCACCGGGGGGCGGTCTGGCCGCTTCCCGGTATAAGGCCTCACCCCTGGCGGTTGAACATGGATGACAGATCGCCTTGATTGGGCACCTGTCCGCCCGGCGTCAATTTATCCACGACTCCCGGCAACACGCGGGACAGTCCGGCAAGCAGTTCCTGTTCGCTTATGCCCGCATGACGCGCGAGGTCGCTGACCGTGGTTTGGCCCAGTGCCGAACCCAACTGGTCAGGCTGAATCGGTTGGTTCGGCCCGGTTCCGACCCATGAATTCGCGACCTGCCCGTGACCGGCCTGGTTGAACTGCTCCAGCAGCCCGCTCAAGCCGCCTATCAGACCCCCTCCGCCCATCATGCCCCCGCCACCGGTCGCCTGACCGAACATGCCGCTGGCCTGCGACAACAAGCCGCCCAGCAAGCCGCCGCCACCGGCGTTCTGTGGAGCCTCCGCCTGCGAAGCGTCTGGTTGTGGCGCCTGGGAGTCCGAGCGGTTCATCATCTTGCCGACCAGCAACGCGCCCAGCGCAAGCATGAGCGGCTTGGAAATGTTTCCTCCAGGAACGGCATCGTCAAACAAACCCATCCATACCTCCATCGTTATAGGAACCGGCCGAGCCGGCGAGGATCTCTGATTGAGGGGCTCAAGTCCAACGGCCCTGGGGGGCAAGGCCCCGTACCGCCGGAACCCTGGCGGCGGGCCATGTCAAACGATACGTAGAAGGATGAAATCGATGTCTGTCATAGCATGGATCATACTGGGGCTTATTGCAGGGTTTATCGGCAGCAAACTGGTAAACAAGTCGGGAGAAGGTGTAATCCTCGACATCGTGCTTGGGATCGTCGGCGCAATTGTTGGCGGTTTTCTGTTTAGTTTTTTTGGGGCCGCCGGCGTCACTGGTTTCAATATATGGAGTTTGATTGTGGCCGTAATCGGCTCTGTCGTTGTGCTGTGGATTTACCACATGATCGCCGGCACAAGATCGGTCTGACCGGGAATCGGTTTTAATTCAGCGCGAATACAAGCATGTTAAGCCAGCCGGCCGGGGGTCCAATTGTTATTACCGCGCCCGGCTGGCTGCGGTCATGCTGATATCCGGCGGGGCGCGGCAAAAATCAACTGTCCCGCGCTTCGATCTGCCCGGATTTGATTGCTTCAAGGAACAAATGCCAATCGGCTTCGTTGCGTGCGGCGTACGCAAGCGCGAAGCCGGCGATTGCGGTGTCCAGTGCCGGGCCGGTGCCGGTATAGCCGGCAATCTTCTCGGCATCGCCGGACCGGGCATGCGCCCGCGCCAACGTGACACCGCATAATGTTGCGTGATAGGTCAGAGCACCCTCGGCCAGATCCGATCCGATCAGCGCCAGCCGGCTGTCCTTTAGTTGCCGCACGTAGCACTGCTGATCGTCCCCGCGGTTTTCCGTCCAACCAAGGAAGATGTCGGGCATGGTTTGCATGATCCGCTGGCCCACGACCACCCGCTGCCCTTGGTTCGCGTATGCGCCCGGCCCGACATACGGCGCCAGCACTGACGCCTGCGCCTCCTTCAGTTGCAGCAACAAGGTGTGATCGTCTTTTGTAACGAACAGGCCGACCGCACAGAACGTGCCGACGCTGCCGACGCCGACAACCTTGAACGCGACATCGGCAAGCTCGTAGCGATCCAGCAGGATGGCGCGTTCCTCGGGTAATGACCGCTTGTAGGATTCGAAGGCGGTGCGTGCGACAACCTCATGCGTATTGTCTGGTTGATCCGACAGAGGAAAAATCAGCGGCGGTTTCTCATTGATCCGCCATTGTCCCTTGCGGCGCTCGATCAGGCCGGGATAGCCAGCATGACCGGCCTCGGTGGCGATCTGCAGCCGCTTCAGTTCCCGCGCGCGCAGTCTTTCATCCGCTATCCCGCTCAGCACATTGGTCACGTCGACGCGCGACCGCCAGGCCTGCAAGGGATCGAGCCGCGCGAGTTCGTGCATATGACGGCGATAGGCCTGCACCACGGTCGCGGCGAGCTGCCGCGTCGCCTTATCATCCAGACGGCGTGCCTTCGCATCGATGGCGAAGCTGGCGGCCAGGCGCTTCAGGTCCCATTCGAACGGTGCGGGTAGGGTTTCATCGAAGTCGTTGACGTCGAAGACAGGCGTGCCTTCAGGCGAGGCGAAAGTGCCGAAATTCGCCAGATGGCAATCGCCGCAGGCCTGTACCCACAATCCCACCGACGGTGTTTCGGCCAAATCGGCCGCCATGATCGCCGCGGCGCCGCGAAAGAACGCAAGCGGTGAGGCACGCATCCGGGCATATCGGATCGGCACCAGACTGCCGATCCGATGCCGGCTGGTCTGGA
>DAICYU010000448.1 GCA_027311485.1 Acetobacteraceae bacterium | reverse complement strand
TGCGCGGCGCGAGGGTCACCTTGACGTTCGCCGTCGCCGTGGCCTCCAGCCATTTGTCGCGCTCCCCGGGCGCGGTGATCGTCAGCGACACCGCCTCGCCCACCGCCAGCATCCCGTCCGCCGGGTCGAGCACCAGGTCGCCGCCCTGCCCCGCTCCATCGCGATCGGGGAGGCTTGAGCATTGGCCTATGTCGCCGTGAAGGGGGGTGAGCAGGCTATCGACGCGGCGCATGCCTGGCTGGCCGAGGAACGCCGCGGTCCAACCGACATCCCGGCATTGTCGGTGGCCCAGATCGAAGCGCAGATGGGCCGGGCGGTGGATCGGGTGATGGCCGAGGGGTCGCTGTATGACCGGGAACTGGCGGCGCTTGCCATCAAGCAGGCGCAGGGCGACCTGATTGAAGCGGCGTTCCTGCTGCGGGCCTATCGGACGACACTGCCGCGCTTCGCGCAGTCGCGTCCGGTTGAAACCGTGTCGATGCAGATCCGCCGGCGTATCTCCTCGATCTTCAAGGATCTGCCTGGCGGGCAGGTGCTTGGCCCGACCTATGATTATACGCACCGCCTGCTGGATTTCGGGCTGGCCGAACCGGCTGCCGGCGGCTCACCCGAAACCCGGCCGACGATGACGCCCGATCCGGACATCGCACCGATGCCGCGCGTACCCGATATCCTCGGGCGCGAGGGACTGCTGGAACCTGATGGGGATGCGTCGGGCAACGAGCCCGGCGACCTGACGCGTGAGCCATTGACGCTGCCGGCCGAACGGGACGTGCGGCTTCAGGCATTGGCGCGCGGGGACGAGGGGTTTCTGCTGGGGCTGGGCTACTCGACGCAGCGCGGCTATGGCGGCACCCATCCGTTCGCCGGTGAAATCCGCATGGGGGAAGTCTCGGTCGAGATCGAACCGGCGGAGCTGGGCTTCGCGATCGACATCGGCGACCTGGTGTTGACGGAGTGCCAGATGGTGAACCAGTTCAAAGGCTCCAAAACCGCGCCGCCGCAGTTTACCCGCGGCTACGGCCTGGTGTTCGGTTTCAGCGAGCGCAAGGCGATGGCGATGGCACTGGTCGATCGCGCCATGCGCGCCGCGGAGCTGGGAGAGGACGTTATAGCACCGGCGCAAAATATCGAATTCGTGCTGTACCACGCCGACAATGTCGAGGCGACCGGCTTCGTCGAGCATCTGAAGCTGCCGCATTACGTCGATTTCCAGAGCGAATTGCAGAACCTCCGCCGCATGCGGGAGGCGACTGATGCCAACCGGACCCAGGCGACGGAGGCGGTCCGGTGAAGGGCTACAACTTCGCCTATCTGGACGAACAGACCAAGCGGATGATCCGGCGTGCGATCCTGAAAGCCGTGGCGATCCCCGGGCATCAGGTGCCATTCGGCTCCCGCGAGATGCCGTTGCCCTATGGCTGGGGCACTGGTGGGATACAGGTCACCGCCTCGATCCTGGGTGCCGATGACGTGCTGAAAGTCATCGACCAAGGCGCGGACGATACGACCAACGCCGTGTCAATCCGTCGTTTCTTCGCCAAAACCGCCGGCGTGCGAACAACCACGAAGACGGCCGAGGCGACGGTGATCCAGACCCGGCACCGGATTCCGGAACAGACACTGCGGGACGATCAGATCCTCGTTTATCAGGTGCCGCAGCCCGAGCCGCTGTTCCGGCTGGAACCCAGCCGGGTGGAGACACGGCGCATGCACGCCCTGGCGGATTACGGCCTGATGCATGTGAAGCTGTACGAAGACATCGCCCGTTTCGGCCAGATATCGATCAGCTACGACTATCCGGTGATGGTGAATAATCGTTACTTGACGTCGCCCAGCCCGATCCCGGCGTTCGACAACCCGAAAATGCACATGATGCCGGCGCTGCAACTGTTCGGCGCGGGACGGGAAAAGCGCATCTACGCGATCCCGCCCTGGACGCCGGTCAGGTCGCTGGACTTCCAGGACCATCCGTTCCGCGCCATCAACGCCGTCCAGCCCTGCGAGCTGTGCGGCGCGACGGACTCCTATAAGGACGAGGTCGTGGTCGATAATCATGGCGGCCGGGTCTTCGTCTGCTCCGATACCGATCATTGCGCCGAACGGCGCGGCACCGATCATGACGCTGGACGGCCCGCAGACGGTCATGGCGCACCAGGCGGCCTCCAGGGCGGTGCGCCATGACCGATGCGGCTCTGCTATCAGGCCGCGGCCTGGGGCTTCGGTTCGGCGTGGTGACCGCGCTGGAAGACGTCGACGTTGATCTGTGGCCGGGTGAAATGCTGGCGATTGTCGGTGAATCCGGCTCGGGCAAGACCACGCTGCTGAACGTGCTATCCGGCCGCGTGGCGCCGGATCAGGGCGCGGTCTGGTATTGCGACCCGGCGGAGCGGCTGCACGATGTGCACGCGATGGCGGCCCCGGCGCTGCGCACCCTGCATCGCTCCGACTGGGGGTTCGTGCACCAGGACCCGCGGCAGAGCCTGCGTATGAACGTCAGTGCCGGCGGCAATGTGGGGGAGCGTCTGATGGCGCAGGGCGCGCGTCACTATGGCGATATCCGACAGGCCGCGCTGGACTGGCTGGAACAGGTTGAAATCGACGGCAACCGGATCGACGACCTGCCACGCACATTCTCCGGCGGGATGCTGCAACGCTTGCAGATCGCGCGAACGCTGGTGACACATCCCAGGCTGGTGTTCATGGATGAGCCGACCGGCGGCCTCGATGTATCCGTTCAGGCTCGTCTGCTCGACCTGATCCGGTCGCTGGTCATGCGCCTTCGCATCGCGGTCGTGCTGGTGACCCATGACATCGCGGTTGCGCGGCTGCTGGCAAACCGGATCGCGGTGATGCAGCGCGGGCGCATCGTCGAAACCGGGCTGACCGATCAGGTGCTGGACGATCCGCAGCATCCCTACACGCAGCTTCTGGTCAGTTCGGTGCTTAATGCCTGAGAATATGACGCGATCCGGTCTTTGCGGGGGCGCAACCCGGCCATGACGATCATGCTGCAAACCCGGGGGCTGGCGAAAAGCTTCACCCTGCATCTGCGCGGCGGCCTGACCATCCCCGTGCTGTCGGGGGTCGAATTGACCGTCCGCGCCGGGGAGTGCGTGGTGCTGTCCGGTCCCTCGGGCGCCGGCAAGTCCACGCTGCTGCGCAGCCTGTATGGCAACTATCGCGCCGAGGCCGGTGCGATCCTGGTTCGCCACGGTGGCGACATGGTCGATATCGCCACCGCCGATCCGCGCACGGTGCTGGCCGTCCGGCATCACACGCTGGGCTATGTCAGCCAGTTTCTGCGCGTGGTGCCGCGCGTCGCCGCGCTGGATATCGTGGCGGAACAACTGATTATGCGCGGCCTGGAGCAGACCGCGGCACAGGCCCGGGCGCGGGCGCTGCTGCTGCGCCTGAACATCCCGGCGCGCCTGCACGCGATCCCGCCGGCCACGTTCTCGGGCGGTGAGCAACAGCGGGTCAACCTGGCCCGGGGCTTCATCGCCGGGCAACCGATCCTGCTGCTGGACGAACCCACCGCCTCTTTGGACTCGGAAAATCGCGCTGTCGTGGTAGGCATGGTACGGGACGCGAAAGCCAGCGGAACAGCGATCGTGGCGATCTGCCACGACGCTGATGTCCGTGATGCGGTCGCCGACCGGCTGTTCACCATAACTCCGAGCCAGGTAGCCGCATGACCCAGGACACGATACTGACCAACGCCATCCTGGTACTGCCGGGCGAAACGCTGGCGGGGACGATTGTGTTTCGCGATGGGATCATTGCCGAGATCCAGCCCGGCGCCTTCCACGCGGCTGGCGCCATCGATCTGGCGGGTGACTACCTGATCCCCGGCGTCGTCGATGTGCATACCGACAACCTGGAGCGTCAGGTGCAGCCGCGCAGCCTGGCGCGGTGGCCGTCACGCTCCGCCATGGTGGCGCATGATGCGCAATGCGCCGCCGCCGGCGTCACCACGGTGCTGGACGCGCTGTGCCTTGGCGACCTGGGCTTCGACAAGGACCGTATCCGCA
>DAICYU010000447.1:1347-4045 GCA_027311485.1 Acetobacteraceae bacterium | reverse complement strand
ATACAGCCACACCGGCGCGGCGCCCTGCGTGGCTCCCCCCTGCACGGCCTTCCGCTCCGCCTGTGCCCAGGCCTGCTGCCGTACCCGCCTGTCGGTGGTGATGGCGAAAAACAGGTCGGCGGCAGCGGCGCCCGGCATCAGCTCGCGGAAGCCGGCGATAACGCGGTTGACGTCGCGCGCCGGAAGCCATGGGATCAGGCGGTTCGGCAGGGCAGTGTCGGTCAGCGCAAAGTCCTCGGGGTGCGCGGCGCCGATCAGGTTGGTGGTTTCGGTTGCGGTGGAACCGATCAGCATGGGCACGGCGGCTGACACCGGCGGGGCATCCGGCTGCCACGGACCCTTCGGCAGCACGATCCCATCAACCACGGGGCTGAAATTCGGCTTTGGCCCGGGCGCCTGCATGACCTTGCCAAGCCCCGCCAGCAGGGCAGCGACCGGCAGCCTGGACAGCCGGGGCACATCGCTCGCTTTCATGTCCAGCGCGGCCAGGTAGGTCGCGGCGTAGCGCGTTGCCTCCTCCGGCGTCAGGCCCTCCAGGTGGGAGCCGCTTTGCACGATCGCCTTGTGGAACAAGCCCCGCGCCTGCGGCATGGCCATCAGCGTGCTGACCTTGGCACCGCCGCCGGACTGGCCGAAGATCGTTACATTGCCCGGATCGCCGCCGAAGGAAGCGATGTTCTCGTGCACCCAGTGCAGCGCGGCGACAATGTCGAGCATGCCGGCATTGCCGGACTCCGCAAACGCGGCGCCGCCCAGATGCGCCAGGTACAGAAATCCGAACACGTTCAGCCGGTGATTGACTGTCACCACAACGACGTTACCGCGCTGGCACAGGCGTGTGCCGTCGAGCACGCTGCGGGACGCCGAACCGGCGCTGAACCCGCCGCCGTGCAGCCAGACCATCACCGCGCGCTTGCCATGGTCCCGGATGGCCGGGGTCCAGACATTCAGTGTCAGGCAATCGTCCGTCGCCTCCGCCGGCCGGGATGCCGGTGGCGTCGGCCGGGTGAGTTGCGGACATGTCGGGCCAAAGGCCAGGGCATCCCGCACGCCGCTCCAACCGCCGGCCGGGCGTGGTGCATGGAATCGCTCTGCCGCGGCGTAGGGAATGCCCTTGAAGACCTTGATCCCATCCTCAACCGCGCCGCGGACCTTGCCACGGTGTGTTTCGACGACCGGCGGCGGCGCTACCGGCGTTGGCGCCCGCCGCGGCGCTGCCCTTGCCGCCGCATCGATCGCGGATAGGGCAATCGGCGCGGCCGCAAGGCCAAGGATGCTACGCCGGCGGGCCTGCACTCAGCCGCGGCCGATCCACGGCATCTTGGTGGCCATGATGGTGACGAACTGCACGTTGGTCTCCAGCGGCAGGTTGGCCATGAAGGCGACCTGCTGGCCGACATGGTTCACGTCCATCCGAGCCTCCGGCACCACCTGGCCGTTGGGCTGAAGCTGGCCCTCGGAGCTTCGGGCGGTCATCGGCGTGGCGGCGTTGCCAATGTCGATCTGACCGCAGGCGATGTCATACTGGCGGCCATCCAGCGCGATCGACTTGGTCAGGCCGGTGATGGCATGTTTGGTGGACGTATACGCCACCGACCCGGGCCGCGGATTATGCGCCGAGATCGAGCCGTTGTTGATGATGCGGCCGCCTTGCGGGGTCTGGTCGCGCATCATGCGGAACGCCGCATTGGCGCACAGAAACATGGCGTCCAGGTTCACCGCGGTGACCTTCCGCCACATCTCGAACGTGAAGTCACCGAAATTGGTTGTCGGGACATTGCTGCCGGCGTTGTTGAACAGGACGTCCAGATGGCCGAACCGATCCTTGACCCGGGCGAACAGGGCGGCGACCTGATCCGGTTGGGTCACGTCGGTCGGCACGACCAGGGATGTGCCGCCGGTCGCCATCCCGGCGGTTTCCTCCAGCGCATCCTGCCGGCGCCCGGCCAGGGCGACATTCCAACCGCCGGCGAGCAGCGCCAGCGCCGAGGCCCGTCCAATTCCGCTTCCGGCGCCGGTAATGACGGCGACTTTTTCTGACATCGGGTCTCCCTCCCCTGGGGTATCGACAAAGGCCCAGTTTGGACCGTGCCGGCGGCGGCGAAAAGATGCCGCGAGGATTTCGCCGTCGCGCCGAACATGCTTGCTAGCCGATCATACTGTGCAATGGCGTCACGATTTCGGTCAGGCCGAGCGCCAGGATGTGCCGGAGGTCCGGCGCGGACAGGGCGATGCAGCCCTCGGTCGGGGCATAGTCCGGACGGGCGATGTGCAGGAAGATCGCGGAGCCGCGGCCAGGGACGATTGGAGCATCGTTCCAGCCGAGGATGCCGATGATGTCGTACACCGCGTCGTCCCGCCACAATGTCTCGGCGCTGGCGTCGATCGGCAGGTGGACCATGCGGTTGTAGTCCGGGTGGGCCGGGTCGTCGCACCATCCGTCGGCTCGCGCCAGCGCGCGCACCGGCACCGCGGCTTGCAGCGGCGCGCCCTTGTCCGGGCGAAACAGGACGTGCCGCAGCGGCAACACAGCAGCCGGGGTTGCGCCGTCACCTTCTCGCTTGTCGGCCCGCACGCCGCCCCAGCCCAGGGCCACACGGAAGGTTTCGGTGCCAATGGTGAGATAGCCGGAAGGGCTGACAATCGCGCGCATGGCCAGGAGTGTCCTGTGTCCGCCGCAACGCTGCAAGCAGAACCC
>DAICYU010000447.1:0-1337 GCA_027311485.1 Acetobacteraceae bacterium | reverse complement strand
CCGTGCTATTGGATAAGAAGCCATCGGAACAGCTCCAAGACCCATCATTGGCGTGTTGCCGAGCTAGGCCCCTTGTTTGCTCAAGCATAGCCGTTCAGACCAAAAGGGGGGAAGGTGGAGGAGACCGCGGCACCTCTTGCACCGCACGCCGCCGCCGCTACCGTGGCGGCCACAAACGGAGGAAACATCATGGCTCGCGTGCCGTACCTGGAACCATCAGACCTCGCGCCCGAGGATCAGGACCTGTTGAAACGGCCGATCTGGCTGTTCAAGGCGCTGGTGAATTCGCCCAAGGCGGCGCGCGCGTTCGGTGGGCTGGGACAATATATCCGTTACGGCAGCAAGCTTGATCCGCGCCTGCGGGAGATGGCGATCCTGCAGGTCGGCTGGCTTGCACGCTCCCCCTACGAATGGTCGCACCACGTCAAGCTGGGGCATGATTTCGGGGTGTCGGACGCCGATGTGCAGGCGCTGATCGACGACACCGCGGGCAAGCCGACCAGTCTGGATGCGCTGACGAAAACCGTACTGCGGGCGGCGCGGGAAATGACGACCGACGGGGCAATGAAAGAGGTGACGTTCGCCGCATTGCAGGCCGAACTCGGCAATGAACTGGTCATCGACCTGACGATGACCATTGCCTTCTACAACGCGGTCGTACGCGTGCTGGGCACGCTGCAGATCGACGTGGAGCCGGATTATATGCCGTATCTTCAGCAGTTTCCGCTGCCCGGCTAAGTCAGGTCGTGTGATGCTGAAAGCCTCAGGCGATCATACTCTAGTGTTGCGAACCAGAAATTCGTCATGCTGAATTGGGCCCTGGTTCGCGACACTAGCCCTTTGTTTTCAGTGGCCTGCTAGTCCCCTGCGTCCGTCGCTCAGTGCGACGAACTTCGGGGGCAGGACACTGGCACCGCGGTGGTCGCCGGTCCTCAGGCGTCCGCCACCGCCGGATACGGTGCGTCCCACCGGTCCTGGAACACGATGTCGGACAGCTTGCCCCGGCCGACCGGACCGAACTTCCCGATTGGATACCCAATGGGCAGGATTGCGTAGGAATGCACGCCCGGTGGCAGCCCCAACGCCGCCTCTGTCTCCTGTTCATAGAGCAGATGCCGCGTCGTCAGCGTGGAGCCAAGGCCCAGGGCGCGGATGGCCAGCAGCATGTTCTGCACCGCCGGATAGATCGACGCCCCGCTGGCCCGATTAGGATTGGCTCCATCGGCGAGGCAAGCCACGATCCAGACCGGTGCCTCATGGAAATGGTCGGTCAGGTATTCCACCGCGTCGTGCTGCCGCTTGTAACGCTCACCGGTGACGCCGGGCGGGGGCGGGCT
>DAICYU010000446.1 GCA_027311485.1 Acetobacteraceae bacterium | reverse complement strand
GCCAAGCGTCAGGACGCGATCATTGTCGGCGAAGGAACTATCAGCGGCGTCAAGACTGTAATCGCCGCGTTCGATTTCGGCTTTATGGGCGGATCGATGGGCATGGGCGTGGGCGAGGCGATCGTTACCGCCGCCAAGCGCGCCGTGGCCACGGGTTCGGCTTTGGTTGTTTTGCCCGCTTCGGGCGGCGCCCGCATGCAGGAAGGCGCAGTGAGCCTGATGCAGATGCCGCGGACCGTGATCGCCACCCGTCTGGTGAAGGATGCCGGCCTGCCCTTCATCGTTGTCCTGACCGATCCCACCACCGGCGGGGTGACTGCCAGCTTCGCGATGCTGGGGGATATCCAGATCGCCGAACCAGGCGCCATGATCGGCTTCGCCGGTGCGCGCGTGATCGAGCAAACCGTGCGGGAGAAACTGCCGGAAGGCTTCCAGCGCGCCGAATACCTGCTGGAGCACGGCATCATCGACATGGTCGTCAAACGCGGCGACATGCAGGCCACCCTGGCCCGCATCATCGGCCTGCTGCAACGGCCTGTACAGCAGGACGCCGCGTGAGCATCGAGGCGATCACCACCCGCCTGGAACGCCTTCACCCCAGGCTGATCGACCTTAGCCTGGACCGCCTGCAAAGCCTGTTGCACCGCCTCGGTAATCCTCAGCAGCGGCTACCTCCGGTCATCCACGTTGCCGGCACCAACGGGAAAGGCAGCACCTGCGCCTTCATTCGCGCCATGGCGGAAGCGGCGGGCCTTCGCGTGCATGTCTATACGTCCCCCCACCTGGTGCGCTTCAACGAACGCATCCGCCTCGCCGGCAACCTGGTGCCCGACGAGTCACTGATCGCCACCCTGGAACGCATCGAGCGGATCAACGCCGGCGCCCCGATCACGGTGTTCGAGGTCATCACCGCTGCCGCCTTTGATCTGTTCGCTGCCACGCCGGCCGATCTGTGCATCCTGGAAGTCGGCCTTGGCGGGCGTGGCGATGCGACCAACGTGATCGAAGCGCCCGCCGCTTGCGCCATCACCTCCATCTCTCTCGATCACCGGGAGTTGCTCGGCCCCACCGTCGAGGTCATCGCCGATGAAAAAGCCGGCATCATCAAGCCAACCATTCCAGTCGTCATCGGTGCCCAACCCCTGCCGGTAACGGATATCCTGCTTGGACGGGCCGCCGAACGGCATGCCCCTGCGCTGCTGCGCGGCCGGGACTGGGACATTGCGCCCGCCCCAGGCAGCCTGCGCTACAGCGATGCAGCAGGCAACGCGATCGTCCCTGTGCCATCATTGCCCGGCCAGTTCCAGCAGGACAACGCCGGTATTGCCATCACCGCGCTGCGCGCCGCCGGACTCCGCCACGATCCCGCCGGGCTTGCCCACGCCGAATGGCCCGCCCGCCTGCAACGCCTGCACGGACGCCTCGCCGCCCTGCTGCCCGCCGATTGGCAACTCTGGCTTGATGGCGGCCATAATCCCGGCGCCGGCGTCGTCCTGGCCGACCATCTGCATAGCTGGGCGGACCAGCCGGTGCATGTTGTCGTCGGCATGAAGCAGGCCAAGGACACCGCCGAATTTCTTGCACCCCTGTTGCCTCTGGCCGAGACTGTGTGGGCGGTCCAGGAACCCGGCCAGCACAGTGCCCTGCCCATCGAGGCCATCGTCGCAGCTTCCGGCGGCGTCGCGCACCCCGGCCCGCGCGTTGCCGACGCCCTGCGCGCCATCCCCCGACGGGGGGGACCGGCCCGCGTCCTGATCTGCGGCAGTCTCTACCTGGCGGGTGAAGTCCTGAAGCTCGACTGAGTTACGCGGCTGCCGCGGTCACTTTGCCGTTGAGATTGAGGCATCGCTGCCGTAACTAGCTATCCCGATGTCGTTCGCCAGCAGCAAGTCCACTCCGATCCGTTCTCCGGCAACGCCGGCGACACGGCCCATTGCATCTGTGGCCACCGAGATCACGTCGTTCGAGCAGGCCGTACCGTTCCAGTGCACGACCGAAGTCGGCATGAGCCAGACTCTGTACGATCTCGCTGGTTCGCATACCCTGTTCGCCGCTACCGCGACGACGGATGTGCGGAAATACACTCTGGACGACGTCGTCCTAGATGCCGACAGCCTGCTGCTGTTCAAGGATGGCGCGCTGCTGCCGGAAAGCGAATACTTCGCTCCGCCGCATGCCAGCCGGTCGGTTTCGGACCCAGGCACGCCACCGCCTGACGATGATGGTTCGGACATCATCCTGGGTTATAATTGCGCGCATTATGCCTATCAGCATTGGCTAACCCAGTGCATTCCAGCGATCGACTGGTGCGTGCGCCAACTCGCCGGCCAACCGGTGCGGCTACTCCTGCCCGCGCTGGAGCCATGGCAGGAAGACCTGCTGCGCCTGCTTGGTCATGACCGTATTCCACGCGTGACGGCAACGGCACGGGCCCGATATCGCCTGAAACGTCTGCACTTCGCGGAATTTCTGACCGGCGTTCACACATTCTCTGTCAGCTTCAGTTTTCGTCAGACGATCGACCACATCCTGGCAGCGGTGCCGCCCGCGCCGACGACAGACACCATTCTGTATGTTCCGGGATCCAACTTCTACTACGGCGTCCTGAGTAATGAAGCCGAACTGATGGTGCTGCTACGCGGCTATGGCGTGCGTATCGTTGAGCCGGGGTTGCCAACCAACGAGCGGATCAACCTCTTTCGTAACGCCCAGGTCGTGATCGGCCCTGTCGGCCAGGGCCTGAGTGACATTGCATTCTGCCGGCCCGGGTCCCTGCTGTGGGAATGGATGCCTCGGCACCATCTGAACCCGTCCTACAACCGGCTCGCCCAGGCAGGCGGCATCGATTACCTGGGCGATGTCTTCCCGGTCATGCCAAGCCCAGCTTTGAACACCGAATGGCGAGCAGAGCCGGAGTTGATCCAGCAACGCATGGATCAGATACGCAACCGCCTTGCTCGGCTTGCCGCGGCCGGAGCCACGGTGGTGACCGAGCCCGCCTCCACACCCGACCTGGCGCAGCCTGAACAAACAACGCCCGCGCAGACATCGCCCGTACAGGAAGACCCGGCACAATCGGCTCCTGCACCAGGTGCAACGGATGAGAGCCCCGACAGTATCGATCTGTTCCGCGGCTTCGAACCGCTCGGGGACGGTCCTGAATTCGGTCTTGTCCAACGCCAGCACGGCGTGGAGCCACTGAGCCTGTTCCGCTTCGCCAGCTTCGATGCTCCGGCCGAGGATCGACTGGGACGACTCGTCGCTGCCCTGCAACAACGATTTGACGGCTTCGGTTCACCCTACACTGTCACGATTGCCGCTGAAGCCATTGATGGCGAACGTGAAATAGTCGCCCTCGAAACACGCTATGGCCTGCGTTGCCCAACAGGTATTTTCGCCGACCCGACTGATGCCGAGACGATGGTCGATAGCGCCGCGACACAGCTGAATCTGCTCGCCCAGGCGCTTCTGAAGACATTGGCGGCTGGTGATAAAATCTGCATCTGGAGATCTCCCGCCACCACGCGGCCGGAACAGCTTCAACCGTTGCGTTCCGTCCTTCGCCAACTGGGTCCCAATACGCTGCTATGGGTATGCGATACCGACGACGCCCAGGCAGTCGGCAGTATCGAGGTGCTGGGCAATGATTTCGTGCGTGGCTACGTCCGCCGACGGGACGACGGAAGAAACGCGGCCGATATCGACTTCGCTGGGTGGCAGGATCTATGCAAGCGGGCTGAGCACTGGCGGCTGACGCGGCCCGTTGCCGCACCGGAACCGGAAAACCCGGAACAAGTCTTCTATCCTCCGATCGGCCAGCCGGCGGACGAAGTTGCGCTGGATGCCGCACCTGTGGCGGATTCAGCGCCGTCAACGGCGGTCGGTGAGCCCGAGCCGGTTGTCACCGGAGCCGGCCTGCCTATGGTTTTGCCACCGGTGCCCAACATACCGGCCCCTCCCGTCGCCGAGCAGCCGGCTTCGGCGATGGATTACCTCATGAGATCGGCGGCCGTTCCGATGCAGCCGGCCGACAGTCCACCGCCCGCGCGGAAGTCC
>DAICYU010000445.1 GCA_027311485.1 Acetobacteraceae bacterium | reverse complement strand
GCGCTGCACATCGCGGTCAACAACGCCGGGGTGGCGATGCATGGCACACCGGTCGAGAAAGTGACGCCGCAGGAATGGGACTGGCTGATCGGCGTCAACGTGCGGGGTGTGATCAACGGCATCCGCAGTTTCCTGCCGCTGATCCGCAGCCACGGGCAGGGCGGCCACATCGTCAATACCGGCTCGGTGTCCAGCCTGTTTGTGCGGGAGGGGCGGAACCAGGGCGCCTATGCCATGAGCAAGTATGCCGTGCTGGCTTTGTCCGAGGCGCTGGAGCAGGAACTTGCCGGGTCCGGCATCGGCGTGTCCATCCTGTGCCCGGGTGGTGTGCGGACGTCGATCTTCCAGTCCGCGGCGACGCGGCCGGACCGTTTCGGCGGCAGCTATAGCCGGCCGGAGCAGGAGGCGCTGCAATCCGGCTTCTTCGAAACCGCGCTCGATCCCCTGGTCATCGGCCGCCGCGTGCTCCAGGCCATTCAGGACAATGAGTTCTACGTCCTGACCCATACCGGGGAGCGTGCCAGCATCACCGCCCGCTTCGACCGGATTCGCGCCGCCTTCGACCGCGCCGACGCGGTGATGCCGACGCTGACCGGCTCATAGGTCCAGCGTTTCCTGGGCGGTTGCGGTCCGAACCCGGCTGCTGCCCTGGTTGCCGCTACCCTTGTGACCGCCATCCTTGCTCCCGCGGTCATGGGCGGTGGCGCCGGTTGCCGGATGGCCCTGTGCGACGGCATCGACCAGGCCATCGCCGAATTGAAGGTGCAAGCGGTTGCCGGGCTTGACGGCGGCCGCGCTGGTCACTGGCTGCCCCGCCGGATTGGTTACCAGTACATAGCCGCGCTGCAGGATCGCCATCGGCGATGCCGCGTCCAGGCGCGGCCCCAGCCCGGCTAGATGCGCCCGCGCCTCCCGCAGCGCCGAGCGGAGCGGGGCTTCCGAAACGCGGCCGACGACCCGGTCCGCACGGCCGCGCAGCGTGGTCAACGCCCGGTGCACCGCGCCGGTCAGGCGGTGGGACGCAACCTCCAGGCTGGCGCGCCGAGCAGCGACCAGGCCAGGGGCTGACAGGCGCAGGCGCAGGGCGCGGTCCCGCATCGTGTCCCTGGCGGCGGCGGTCAGGCTGGCGGGATCGGGAAGCCGGCGTTCAATGCCCGTCAGCACCATCCGCCGGCGCGCCACCAGCGCCGGCAATGCCAGCATCGCCCGCTCGGCTCGGTCATCCAGGCGCTGCCGCGCCGCCCCCAGCAGGGCCGGCAGGTCGGGAATGCCCCGCTCGACGCGCGACAGCCGCAACCGGCTTTCCTGCGTCAGCCGGTTCAGGCTGCCGATCAGGCGGGAATTCTTCTGCGCCAGGTCGGCAACCAGGTCGCTGCGGGCCGGCACCGCCAGTTCCGCCGCCGCCGTGGGTGTCGGTGCCCGGCAGTCGGAGACGAAGTCGATCAGCGTCGTGTCCGTCTCATGCCCGACGGCCGAGATCAACGGGATGCGGCAGGCAGCCGCGGCGCGGACGACGATTTCCTCATTGAACGCCATCAGGTCTTCCAGGCTGCCGCCGCCGCGGGCCACGATCAGCACGTCCGGGCGCGGCGGGTCGCTATCGACCGGCATGGCATCGAAGCCTTCGATCGCGGCGGCGATTCGCTCCGCGGCGCCGTCGCCCTGCACCGGCACGGGCCACAGCAGGATGTGGCGCGGGAATCGGCGGGCAATAGTGGTGCGGATGTCCTGGATGACCGCACCACGCTCACTGCTCACCACGCCGACCACGCGGGGCAGCCGCGGGATCAGGCACTTGCGACTGGCGTCAAACAGCCCTTCGGTGGCCAGGCGCTGCCGGATCATCTCGATTCGGGCCAGCAGGGCGCCGACGCCGGCATACTCCATCCGCTCGATGATCAACTGGTAGGAAGACCGTTCGGCGTAACTGGTGATCCGGCCGGTGGCGATGACCTCGGTGCCGTTCTCGGGCGTCAGGCCCAGGCGGGACACCGCGCTTTTCCAGACAATGCCGGATATCTTGGCGTTTTCGTCCTTAAGTGACAGATAGATATGTCCGGACGGGTAGCGCTTCACCTCGGTCAGTTCACCGCGCACGCGAACGCGCCCAAAGGTGGTTTCCAGCGTGCGCTTCACCGCCCCCGAAATCTCGGAAACGGTGTATTCGGGCATATTCGTCGGGTTCGTCGGGCGTTGGTCGTCCATCGTCCCATATTAAAGCGTTTCCGGTTCGGCCGGGAGTGAGGAGCCAATCATGAAAGTGCTGGTCGTCGGATCAGGCGGTCGGGAACACGCACTGTGCTGGGCGATCGCAGGCAGCCCGATGCTGACAAAGCTGTACTGTGCACCCGGAAATCCGGGGATCGCGGCGGTGGCGGCGTGCGTCGATATCGGCGCCACCGACATCGCCTCTCTGGTCGGCTTCGCGCAGGACAACCTGATCGATCTGGTGCTGCCAGGGCCGGAAGCGCCCCTGGTGGCGGGCATCACCGATGCCATGGAAGCCGCCGGCATCGCCTGCTGCGGCCCCACCAAGGCCGCCGCGCGGCTGGAGGGAAGCAAGACCTTCACCAAGGAACTCTGCGACGCCGCCAGCATCCCCACGGCGCTGTGGGAAAGGTTTGAGGACGCCGAGGCGGCGCGGGAATTCGTCCGCCGTCGCGGCGCGCCGGTCGTGGTGAAGGCCGACGGGCTGGCTGCGGGCAAGGGCGTTGTGGTGGCGCAGACCGAGGCGGAAGCCCTGTCCGCGATCGACGCCATGATGGATCGGCGCGTGTTCGGTGAGGCCGGTGCCGCGGTGGTGCTGGAGGAATGCCTGACTGGCGAGGAGGTGTCTCTGTTCGCCCTGTGCGACGGCGAGGACGCGCTGATCCTGGGTTCCGCGCAGGACCACAAGCGGGTCGGGGATGGCGACAAGGGACCGAACACTGGCGGCATGGGGGCCTATTCGCCGGTGCCGAGCTTCCCGGCGGTGCTGGAGCAGGCGTGTCTGGAGCAGATTATACGGCCGGCGCTGAAGGAAATGGTGCGGCTGGGCTGCCCGTTCCGCGGCATCCTGTTCGCCGGGCTGATGCTGACCGCCGAGGGGGCGAAGCTGATCGAATTCAATGTGCGCTTTGGTGACCCGGAGTGTCAGGCCCTGCTGTGTCGGATGAAATCGGACCTGCTGCCGGCGCTGCTGGCCGCCTGTGACGGGGAACTGCGGAACTTCGACCTCCGCTGGCACAATGAGTCCGCGGTGGCTGTGGTGATGGCGGCGCGCGGCTATCCGGATGCGCCGGAGCGTGGCTCCGTGATCGGCGGCCTGGACGAGGCGGCAGCGGTGCCCGGCGTGACGGTCTTCCACGCCGGCACCGCGGCCGGGCCGGATGGCAGCGTGCGGGCGGCCGGCGGACGGGTGCTGACCGTGTGCGGCGTTGCGCCGGACCTGCGGCAGGCGCGGGACCGGGCCTATGCCGGGGTAGACGCCATCCGATGGCCAGAGGGTTTCTGTCGGCGCGATATCGGTGGCAAAGCGCTATGAGCGAAAACGAAGCGGGCCTCCCGGATACCGCCCCGGATGCTGCCCTGGATGCCGCCCCGAATTCAGCCCCGGATGCAGCGAGAGGCGACCGGATTGCGAAGTGGCTGGCGCGCGCCGGCGTCGCCAGCCGGCGCGATGCCGAACGCATGCTGGCCGACGGGTTGGTGCGTCTGAACAATCGGACAGTGGTGCATCCGGCAACGTTCGTGGCGCCCGGTGATGTCGTGCAGGTGAACGGGAAGGTTGTCGATCAGCCCGACCGCACGCGCGTGTGGCGCTATCACAAGCCGGATGGCCTGGTGACTACCCACAAGGACCCCGAAGGGCGGCCCACCGTGTTTGACAAGCTGCGGCAGCAACTGCCCCGTGTGGTCAGCGTCGGCCGCCTTGACCTGACCAGTGAGGGCCTGCTGCTGCTGACCAACGACGGCAGCCTCGCTCGGCGCCTGGAACTGCCGCAGACCGGATGGCTGCGGCGCTACCGTGTGCGAGTGTTCGGTATGCCGGATGAGGGTGCCCTGCGCTCCCTCTCA
>DAICYU010000444.1 GCA_027311485.1 Acetobacteraceae bacterium | reverse complement strand
GGCGGGCTGCATGAGGATATGCGCGATATCCCAGACGAAGCGGCCGCTGTTGACCTGGTTTTCGAAGCGGGACGCGTCGTGATACGGCAGTTCACCATACAGCGCGGCATACAGTGCCGCGGCCAGGATCGCGGCCAGCAGCGGCTCCATCCAGGGTTCGGCGCGCATCGCCGAGGGTGTGCGTGGGGTCGGCGTGTCTGTCCGGCTCATGCGCCATGTCCATAGCGGGAATGCTATATGTTCGCTATCGGATCGTTGCGCTTCGGGCCAGGTTGGAGTGGCCAGGTTGGAATGGCCAGCGCAGCATGGCCGGTTCGCCGGCGGACGCCCGGCTGCCTCAGGAAACCGGTGGCGCCGCCTGCCGCAACAGCCCGGCGGCCGCCTCCGTCACCGCTTCCACCGTGATCCCGTCCATCGTTTCGCCGATTACGGCCAAGGCGCGTGCCCCAGTCGGCCCGTAGATCGTGGCATCGGTCGGGCCGAACAATCCCAGCGTCGGGATGCGCGACGCGGCGGCAAGGTGCATCAGGCCGGAATCGTTGCCAATGAACAGTGCGCAGCGTTCCAGCACGGCGGTTACCTCGGGCAGCGACAGCGCGCCGACGAGATCGACGGCCTGGGGCAGGGCGGCCAGCAACGGGGCCGCCATGGCATGCTCCGTCGGTCCCGGGCCGCCCAGCACGACGGCGACGGCGTCTGGCAGCACCGTCCCGCGCAGCGCGGTGAAGGCGGCGACGAAGCGCTCAGCCGGCCAGACTTTCGGCAACCAGTTTGCGGTGGGCGCCAGCGCGATCAGCTTACGTCCGGCCGGCAGGCGCGCGGCAATGGCCTGCCGGTCGGCGTCCGAAGTCCAGGCCACCGGGACGGGCGGCGGCGACAGGCCCAGAACACCCGCCAGTTGCGCCACCTTCGCCCCCCGCCCGCTGCGGAACACCGCTCGGCGGCGGGTCGGCACCAGCCACGACAGCGCCGAACCGCGGATGTCCACCACCAGGTCCCACAGCGTCGTCGCCGTCGCGGCCCATAACGGCAGCCAGTGCCGGCCCCGAGGCTGCTTGCGCAGGATGATCGTACGCTCCCGGTTCGGCATGCGCGTGAAAACGCCTTCCGCCACCGGTCCGCAGACCACGGTGATGCGTGCCGCCGGGTAGGTGCGAATCAGGTGATCCAGCAGGCCCGTGGACAGGACCGCATCGCCCAGGCGGTTGGAGGTGACGAACAGAATCCGCATGTCAGGCCGTATCGTATGTCGTGAACCCAGGAGGCGCGCTGTAGCATGCGCATCCCTGGTTCACGACACGTGCGTTCATTTTCGGTGTTTGCCGCCCACCTGCGTCGCACGGGCGGCGAACCAGGGCGGCCGGATACGCCCGTCGTGCTTCATGCGACAGCGTGCACCCGGTCGGCGTTCCGGGCGGGCCAATCATGCGGCCGCAGGGGTTTGACCGCTCGCCCCCGCTTCGGCAGCGTGTCCGGCCATCAAACCGGAGGACCCGTGATCATGTCCGAAGACACCGTCGTTACAGACACCTTTGTTACCCTGGGCGAAGATTATCCCGAGCTGCGCGACTCTGTCCGCCGGATCTGTGCCCGCTACCCGGGCAGCTACTGGTCCGGGCTGGAGGAGAAGGAAGCCTACCCGACCGAATTCGTTGACGAACTCACCCAGGCGGGTTTCCTGGGCGCGCTGATCCCCGAGGAATACGGCGGGTCCGGCCTGCCGCTGCGCGCGGCGGCGGTGATCCTGGAGGAAATCAACGCCAGCGGCTGCGTCGCCAGCCAGGGCCACGCGCAGATGTACATCATGGGCACGCTGCTGCGGCATGGCAGCGAAGCGCAGAAGCGCCGTTATCTGCCCGAGATCGCCGCTGGACGGATTCGCCTGCAGGCGTTCGGGGTGACGGAACCGACCACCGGCTCGGACACCACGCAACTGAAGACCCGCGCGGTGCGCGACGGCGATTCGTATCTGATCTCGGGCCAGAAGGTGTGGACCTCCCGGGCCATGCACTCCGACATGATGCTGCTGCTGGCGCGCACCACGCCGGCCGACCAGGTGAAGAAGCGCAGCGACGGGTTGTCGGTGTTCCTGCTGGACATGCGGGAGAAGAACACCGGCAAGGGGCTGGAGGTGCGGCCGATCAAGGCAATGATCAACCACAACACGACCGAGGTGTTCTTCGATAATTTCCGCATCCCCGCCGACAGCCTGATCGGCGAGGAGGGCAAGGGATTCCGCTATATCCTGGACGGCATGAACGCCGAACGCATCCTGGTTGCCAGTGAGGCGATCGGCGACGGCCGCTGGTTCGTGAAAAAGGCGACCCAGTATGCCAAGGACCGCGTGGTGTTCGGCGCGCCGATCGGCAAGAACCAGGCGGTGCAGTTCCCCATCGCCCGCGCCTGGGCGGAGCTGGAGGCGGCGGACATGATCTGCCGCCGGGCAGCGGCGTTGTTCGACGACGGCAAGGAATGCGGGGCGGACGCCAATATCGCCAAGCTTCTGGCCTCGGAGTCCGCGTGGAAGGCGGCGGACACGACGATGCAGACCTACGGCGGCTTCGCCTACGCGCGCGAATACGAAATCGAGCGCAAATGGCGGGAGGTGCGGCTATACCAGATCGCGCCGATCTCCACGAACCTGATCCTCGGCTATGTCGGCCAGCACGTGTTGGGCATGCCGCGGTCGTACTGACCGGACGCAGCCTTGGACCGGCGCTATGGATCGACGCCCCGGATTCAGCGCCCGGTCCCAGCGCCAGGCCAGTCAGGTGGGGCCGCCAACGCGGAGGCGATCGCCTCCGGTGCCGCCCAGCGCGTTCCGCAAGGCCGACAGCAGCGCCACGACCGAGGGCGCCGCGCGGGGCGGCCGGCCCGCGCCCGCCCGCTCCGGTGTCTGGTAGAACCACCGGACCGGCCGCATATCCGCCTCGGCTCGGCTGACCGCAAACACGCCGTCGGCGGTTTCGATCGCAACATCCGCGTCGCGGACGGTGACGGTGCCCGCCACGTCCCAAAGCTTGAGGCCGTCCAGCAGCAGGGCCCGCAGTTCAGCGTCGCTCATCGCGCCTGCGTCCGTGTCATGACGCCGGCGCGTCCGGACGAGTACCGCCGCCGCAATAACCGGGGCCGGCCCCGGCAGCAAAGACTGAGCGGTCGGGACATTGCCAAGGCGGATGTGCCTACAGCCGCGGGGCGCTGATCATCGACTCGGCCACCTTGCGGTGCTGCCACCTGCCGTCGTCAAGGCTGCCTTTGAACACACCGTTTTCCACCACAACCTTGCCGCGCAGCACGGTCAGGCAGGGCCAGGCGTCCATCTTGCGGCCTTCCCAGGGGCTGTAGTCAGCCTCATGCAGGTCCGAGGCCTTGATCACCCGCTGGTCGGCCGGGTCCAGCACGCAGATGTCGGCATCCGCGCCCGCCGCGAGCGCGCCCTTGCGCGGATACAGGCCCATGATCTTGGCCGCATTGGTCGAAACCAGATCGACGAAACGCTGCAACGAATAGCCACGGTTGCCGACCATTTCGGTGTACATCAGCGCCACCCGGGGCTCGACCCCGGCATTGCCGCCGGTCGTGTCGTCGATCCGCACACCCTGCAGCTTGCGCGCCAGGGTGCAGCAGATTTCATCGGTGGCGACGCAGTTGATCGATCCGTCCAGCGTGCCCTGCCACAGCGCCGCCTGATCCTCCGGCGATTTCAGGGACGGGTAGGTGTGATAGATCTGCCCGTTCGGCTTCTTGTAGTCCTCGCTGTTGTACAGCATATACTGATGTAATGACTCGCCATAGATCGGCACGCCGCGCGACCGGGCCTCGCGGATTGCCGAAACGCCGGTGCCGGCCGACACGTGCATCATGTAAAGCGCCGTGCCCTGAACCTTCTCCGCCAGCCGGATAATCCGCCGGAACGAAACGTCCTCGGACAGAGTGTTATGCACCTCGGCCATGTTTTCGAACCCGGTACGGCCTTCGCGGATCAGTTTGCCATACATGTGCATGACAATGTCGTTGTCCTCGGAGTGGATCACCCCAAGCCCACCTTTGGCCGCCAGAACCTGGAAAATCTCCCAG
>DAICYU010000443.1 GCA_027311485.1 Acetobacteraceae bacterium | reverse complement strand
GGTGTATATCTACCTATATCGCACCCGCCTCGGTACCCTGACCCGCGCGGTGATGGTCAGCCGGGATGAGGCACTGGCAACAGGGATCGACATCCATTTCGTCTCGGCCGTCGCCTTCGGCATCAGTATCGCACTTGCCGGGGTTGCGGGCGTATTTGCTCCATTTATCCTGGGCAGCATCACCCCCAACATCGGCGTCGCCATCAACATCACCGCCTTCGCCGTGATCGTTGTCGGCACCCTGGGCAACCCGCTGGGCACGCTGCTGGGCGGGATCATCTACGGCGTATCGCTGATGCTGATGCAAACCTACCTGAGCAGTTGGGCCAACCTGCTGCCTAACCTGCTGCTGATCGCCGTCCTGCTGATCCGCCCCGAGGGCATCCTTGGAAGGAAGGTTCGGCGTGCCTGATACCAGACAAGTGGCGCGTACTCGGCAAACCCGCCGGATCGTGCTGGACACCGTCATCGCCGCCGCAGTGGTCACACTGATGGGCGCAATGCGCGGCGTTTATTCAAACGAGCTGATGCTGTTCAACTTCATCACGTTCCTGGCGCTGTCGCAGGGGCTGAACATCATCTACGGCTTCACCGGCTATCTGCCGTTTGGCTATGTCGGCTTCTATGGCGCCGGAGCCTACGGTTTTTCCCTGGTCGTGATGCATCTGCACGTGCCGGCCCTGATCGGCATGCTCGCCGCCGGTGCCGCAGCCCTGGTGCTGGCCGTGATCCTGCTGCCGCTGCTGCGCCTGTCCGGGGCCTATTTCGCCATCGCCAGCATGGCCGCCGCGCAGGCGGTGTATGAGGTGATTGCCAACCCATCGCTGGAGGACATCACCAAAGGGCCCTATGGCGTGTCTTTATCCGGTGTGTTCGCCCCGGCCTTCTCCTACTACACCGCACTGGCGATCCTGGCCGCCACGCTGCTGCTGGTCGTGTGGCTCCGGAACTCCCGCTTCGGCATGTCGCTGCAGGCGATCCGGGATGATTCCGTCAGCGCCGCCATGGCCGGTATCTCGGTGGTACGCGGCCGCACCATTGCCTGGCTTCTGTCGGCCCTGGTCGCCGGCCTGGTCGGGGGCGTATTCGCCTGGCACATCTCGGTGTTCTATCCCGACACGGCGTTCGAACTGAGCGTGTCGATCTTTGCCACCGTCTTTCTGCTGTTTGGCGGCGCAACCACGCTTTCCGGCCCGCTGCTGGGCGTTTTCATCCTGTATGGCATATACAACGTCATCGGCATCGCCGTGCCGCAGTACTTCCAGTTCACCTATGGCGCCCTGATCGTGCTGCTCGTCCTGTTCCTGCCGAACGGCCTTGTTTCCCTGCTGACCAGCCGAGGCATCCGTGTCCCCTGACCCGCTGTTGACCGTAAATGGCCTGGTCAAGCGTTTCGGTGGGTTCCGCGCGCTGGACGGTGTCAGCTTCAATCTGCATCCCGGTGAGGTTCTGGGCCTTGTCGGCCCGAACGGTTCCGGCAAGACCACATGCATCAACATCATCTGTGGGCTGTATGCCCCGGACGGAGGCACCATCACCTACGATGGCCGCACCATCGGCGGAGAGAAGTCGCATCGGCTGGTGAAAGCGGGCATCAACCGAACCTTTCAGTCGCCGCGTCCTTTCCTGTCGCTGACGGTGCGGGAGAATGTCGAGGTTGCGGCGCATTACGGTGATCCGGCACCCGGCTTCGACGTGGATGCATTGCTCTCGCATCTGGAACTGGACCGCTACGCTCATCGCCCTGCCGCGGAGCTGAACAGCGCCCAGCAGAAGACACTCGACCTGGCCCGCGCCATGGCAACCGAGCCGAAGCTGTTGTTGGTGGATGAACTGGCAGCGGGGTTGAACCCGGCGGAGTTGAACCGGATGGCTGAGCGCCTGCGGGCTTTGGCGGATGGCGGCATGGCACTTCTGGTGGTCGAGCATCTGATGGGCTTCATCGACAAGGTCACTGACCGCGTTGTGGTCATGGCCGCCGGCAAAGAGTTCTTCGGCGGCACCTTGGCGAGTGCAATGAAGGACCCGGAAGTCATCCGCGTGTTCCTAGGCGGAGGACACCATGGCTGAAACAGTCATGCGCGCGGCCGGCATCGAGGCTGGCTATGGCCGCGTTCAGGTTCTGTGGGGCGCTGGTCTGGACGTGCGCGAAAAGGAAAGCGTCGTCCTGCTGGGCGCCAACGGCGCCGGCAAGACGACGCTGCTGAAAGTCATCGTCGGCCTGCTGCCAGCCTGGAACGGGACCGTCGCGCTGCCGCCGCAGGATGTCACGACGTGGCGCACCGATCGGCGGGTGCGCCGGGGCATGGCCTACATGTCGGAAATCGGTGTTTTCACCGGCTTGTCGATCGACGAGAACCTGCGCGTTGGCGGTCAGTTCATCGAGAAATCGGCCCTGAAACGGCGGATGGAGGAACTGTACGGGGACTTTCCGGACCTCGCCAAACGCCGCACCACCCTCGCCGGCGCCCTGTCCGGCGGCCAGCGCAAGATGCTGGGCATCGCCAAGGCGTTGGCATCGTCACCGCGCCTGCTGGTCATGGATGAGCCCTCGGCCGGCCTGTCGCCGCTGTTCGTCAGCCAGGTAATCGAAGTCCTCAGCCGCTTCCGCGCCGAGGGACTGGCTATGCTGATCGCCGAACAGAATATTGCTTTCCTGGATCTCGCGGACCGCGTCTTCACGCTTGATGGCGGCCGTATCCGATTTGAAGGCACGGTGGCTGAACTCGAAGCCGACGATGCGCTGAACAAGGCGTATTTCGGGCTGGCTTGAGCCGCAACCGCGGGGTCACGACCAAAGCACATTTTAGCGCGGCGGGGGCTGTTGGATTGATCAGCCCCCGCCACACGGGTCCTACTCAGCCGCGTCCTGGGCCGGCACGTAAACCTGCCCACCCTTGGCCGCGAACTCGGCGCTCTTGGCTTCCATGCCCGCTGCGCGCTGTGCCTCCTCCCGAATGTCCTGCGTGATCTTCATCGAACAGAACTTCGGCCCGCACATGCTGCAGAAATGCGCCACCTTGTGCGCTTCCTTCGGCAGGGTTTCATCGTGGAACGCCCGCGCCGTATCCGGATCGAGCGCCAGGTTGAACTGATCCTCCCACCGGAAGTCGAAACGCGCGCGGCTGACCGCATCATCCCGTAGCTTCGCCGCCGGATGACCCTTCGCCAGGTCAGCGGCATGGGCGGCGATCCGGTAGGTGATCACGCCCGTCTTGACGTCATCCCGGTTCGGCAGGCCCAGGTGTTCCTTCGGCGTCACGTAGCAAAGCATCGCCGTGCCGAACCAGCCGATCATCGCCGCGCCGATCGCACTGGTGATGTGATCGTAACCCGGCGCCACGTCCGTCGTTAACGGGCCGAGCGTGTAGAACGGTGCCTCACCGCATTCACGCAGCTGCTTTTCCATGTTGACCTTGATCTTATGCATCGGCACGTGGCCGGGGCCTTCGATCATCACCTGGCAACCCTTGTCCCAAGCCACCTTGGTCAGCTCGCCTAGTGTTTCCAGCTCTGCGAACTGCGCGCGATCATTGGCGTCCGCATTCGATCCAGGCCGCAGGCCATCGCCGAGCGAGAAAGAGACGTCGTATTTGCGCATAATGTCGCAGATCTCGTCGAAGCGTTCATACAGGAACGATTCCTTGTGCTTCGACAGGCACCACTTCGCCATGATCGAACCGCCACGAGAGACGATCCCCGTCACCCGGTTCGCCGTCAGCGGAACGTAGGCCAACCGCACGCCGGCATGGATGGTGAAGTAATCGACGCCCTGCTCTGCCTGCTCAATCAGCGTGTCCTTGAACACCTCCCAATCCAGCTTGGTAGGATCGCCGTCCACCTTCTCCAGCGCCTGATAGATCGGCACAGTGCCGATCGGCACCGGTGAGTTACGAAGGATCCAACCACGAATATTGTGAATGTTCCGCCCTGTCGACAGGTCCATGACGGTGTCGGAACCCCAGCGGATCGCCCACGCCAGCTTCTCGACTTCCTCCGCCGCGCCAGATGTCACCGCCGAATTACCGATATTGGCGTTGATCTTCACCAGGAAGTTGCGGCCGATAATCACCGGCTCCAGCTCC
>DAICYU010000442.1 GCA_027311485.1 Acetobacteraceae bacterium | reverse complement strand
ATCAGGCCGACAATGGCAGCGGCAAGCGCCCGCCCGCGTCGGCCATATAACCACGCGTCCATTGTCATGGCCCATATGTCGCCCTGATCAGGAAGATGTCTGCTGCCACTTTCTCGCTGTGCATAACGGGGGCGGCGAAGGAAGGGTCATGGATCGCCGGATTAGCCGACAAGGTCGTAATCAGATGTGCGGCCGAATCCGCCTGCCCGCTGAGCGTAAGGCGTCGGTGCTGCAGCACCAGATTGGTCAGGAACGAATCGTCTGGTAGGGCGCGGGTCAGTGTCGCCAGGATTTCCAACACGTCGCCGACACGCACGGTCTCCTGCCTCAGAATATCGCGCTCGGCCTGCCGCGCGGTCATGATACGCCGCAGCGCCTGCACCTGCCGAAGTTCGGGCTGCAGGGCGGCAATCTCACTCTCGGTATGCCGCAGCGCCACCGCCTGCCGGACGAGCGGCAGGAGCAACGCGACGATGGATAGGCCAAGGCAGGCCCAGGCAAGTCCGCGGAACAGGCGCACACCACCGCGGTGCCCTATCCCACGGTCGGCCGGCAACAGATATCGTTTCCCAGCCGCGCGGGCATCGACGTAATCGGCGATGATGCCAAGTTGTTCCAGCTTCGCCAAAGCGGTCGCGCAGACGCTTCGCGGGACCATTGTCAGCGTTATCGCACTGCCTGCCCTGGCGTCCGATGGCGTCGCCACGTCCCAGCGCCAGAACAGCGCCTCAGCGGTGAAAGGTGTTATGCGCGACAGTTCGTGACGCAATATATTATCCAGTTCACGCCTCGATGCCGCTGGGACACGGTGTTGCTTCACCAGTACGGCACTGGCGGGCGGACGCAGGATGACCTGCATGCGGCGGCCAAGCCGACAGACCGCAGAAAGTGGAATCGCTTCCAGACTTCCGTCGCGATGGAGCAACGATACTGCCAGATTGTCCTGGTCATCAGCCTCGATCATCACAGCAGAACAAGGAGCGACTGTGCCGCAGGCGGCCACGACGGCCCGCAACTCAGCCAGCCGAGCAAACCACCAGGTAAAAAATTTTGCGATCAAGACACGAACCTTCCGCGCCGGTCTATCTGCTGCCGGATGCGGATAAGTCAATCATAAAAGAAGGGATTCGATACGAATCAAAGCGGTCGCTTTCAATCTTGCGAAAGCGACCGCAGTGGGCAGGATGCGCAAAGCTGATCGGCCTTGGCCGATCGTGCGCTAAGCGTAATTTTGCAGAAAGGTTCGCAAGGCCCGCTCCACCCAGGCCGGCTGCTCGAGAACCGATGCATGCGCCGCATCTGGAATGTAGGCGAGTTTGGCACCGGCGACATTCGCGCCCAGCCACTCGGCGGCTTCACGAAACGCCAGGGCTTCATCGCTGCCGCAAAGCACCAATGTGGGCGCGTGGATTTCGCCGGCCAGGTCAACCAGGTCGGCGGCCCCAAGCGCCTCGCAGGCCAGGGCATAACCCTCACCGGGGCAGCGCGCGAACGTATCGCGCACGAGCAGAATTTCTGGCGGCACCGGGGATCGGGCGCGGAAGCCGTCGGTGAACCAGACGTTCTCAACGGCCGGCAGCAGCGATGCCGTACCGCCCTGGCGGGCGGCGGCGGCCCGTACCGGCCAGTGCGACCGTGCATCGTCGCCATAACGCGGGGTTGTGTCGCACAGCACCAACCGGTCCACGACGGTGGGGTTCGTAGCAGCGAAATGCTGCGCGACCAAGCCGCCCAGGGAAATGCCCATGACATGCGCCCTGGCAATGCCGGCCAGCTTCAGCGTGGCGGCCAACTGTTCTGACAAGTCCTCTATTTCATAGCCGGTCGGCGGCACCGGCGTCTCGCCGTGGCCCGGAAAATCGTATGCGATCAGTTCGAACGTGTCGGCCAGCCCTCCCAACCCGTCCCAAAGATGATGGTCCATGCCCAGGCAGTGCAGCATCACCAGTGCGGGGCCGTGGCCCCGCCGGTGCAAGCGAATGGAGGTGGGATCCAGCTTCATTCCGCAGCCCCACGGCGCTGCGCCGCCAGACGGTCGATTTCCGCCTGCACAGCGGCGCTGGACTGGGTGGTGAACACATCGTGGTGTTCGCGGGCATAGGCGTAGCTTTCCGTTCGCCACTCGCGGGCAGACTGGAAGTGTGGGTGGACATAGCGTGCCATCAGCTCGTAATGCCGTTTCGTTTCAGCCCAGTCAGCCCAGTTCTGTGCCAGTTCCATGATGACACCGAAGCCACCGGATCCCTTCAGGAGTCGATTGATGAAGGCTATGGCATCATCGGGGGTGCCAATGCAGGCAGTGCCGCTTTCCACCATATACTGGTAACGGTCGGCGATATCGCTCGGCACGATCGGGAATGTCGCCACATCGCGGAAATAGTCGCAGAACTTGTCGAGCCCATAGCGGACATTCTCCCGCGCCTTCTCCCGGGTTTCGGCGATGTGCATCAGCGTCACCAGCCGCCAGTTCTGCCGGTCTGGCACATGGCCGTGCAGCCGAGCCTGTTCGGCGTACAGGTCCCAGTTCCGGGCGTGGTGCTTCATCGCGTCGTCGCTTGTGCCGCCGATCGACAACATGCCGATGCCATGCCGGCCGGCCGCCAGTGCCCCGGCGGGAGAGCGTGAGGCAGCCACGGCCATCTCCATCCGCGGCCGGGTGTAAGGGGGCAGTTGCAGACGCGCCTCGTTCAGGTCGAACCAGTCGGATTTGCGCGTCACCGTATCGCCGCGCATCAACTCGACGATGACGTCCAGCGACTCGTTCATGCGCCGCCTCTGATCACCCGGATCGATGCCGATCTTCTTCGCATCGTGCACAAGCGACCCTGGTCCGACGCCCAGCATGGCCCGTCCGCGTGTCTGGTAATCCAGTTGCACCATGCGATCGGCCAGGATGAATGGATTATGATACGGCAAAGACACGACACCGGTGCCCAGCCGAATGTGCTTCGTGCGTTCAGCAGCGCCCGCAATGAAGACTTCCGGGCTGCTGATGATCTCGAACCCGCCTGAGTGGTGCTCACCAATCCAGGCTTCGTGGTAGTTCAGCGCGTCCAGATGCTGAAGCAGTTCCATATCCCGCTCCAGTGCCAGAACGGGATTTTCATCCATGGCATGGAACGGCGCGAGGAAGATGCCGCTGCGCAGATAGGTCATGTCTGTTAACTCCCGTGATTAGACGTCCAGCCGGTAGCCGTCGCCGTCCCGCACGATGCGGCCCGCCGTGGCACCGGCGAAATGGGTGCCGATCACCAGGACGGGCGATCCGGCCAGGCGGTCGAACATGGATAGACGTGTTTCGATCCCCTGCCCCGGATCGCTGTCGGCGGTGGTATGCCACTCCGGATGCGCGATCTGGCAGGGATGGTGCATGAAGTCGCCGGTGATCAGCGCCTGTTCACCACGCGACTGGATCATGACGCTGACATGCCCGGGCGTATGGCCGGTCGTGGGTACCAGGCTGATCTCATCGCAAATACGATGGTTGAAATCGACAAAGGTGGCCAAACCGGCGTCGACGACTGGCGAAACCGAATCCGCAAGAATGTGCGCCATGTCCGGCCTGTCTGACGCGCCACGCCAGTGATCGTATTCCACACGGCCCATCAGGTATTGCGCCCTTGAAAAGGTCGGAACCCACCGGCCATTCTCCAGCATCGTATTCCAGCCGACATGATCTACATGCAGATGAGTGCACAGCACGGTGTCGATAGACTCCGGCGGAAAGCCGGCCTGTGTCAGGTCAGACAGGAACGGACCGCTGCGCTCATTCCAGTGCGGGATGCGGCGGTTCTGCTTGTCGTTGCCCAGGCAGGTGTCGACGATGATGCGGCGCGTCGGCGTCTGCACCACGAAGCTGTGGATGCTCATGATAAGCTTGCCGTCTTCGCTGGCGAAGTGCGGGCGCAGCCAGGCGATCGGCAGAATCGCGTCGGGGGTGGCCTGAGGCAGCAGAAATCGGCTGCCACCGGTCATCTCCAGTTCGACGATCTTCGTCACGGTGACGTCGCCGATGGGCCACTTCATGCCGCGTTCCTCCGACCCATGCCCCGTTTCCTGGGAGCCGATCCTCAGGCGCTATCCTAAGCCC
>DAICYU010000441.1 GCA_027311485.1 Acetobacteraceae bacterium | reverse complement strand
TGATCAGGTCAGCAGGCTCTGGCTGCGGACAAGCCTAGCATACAGGCCGTCCTTTTGCATCAGTTCGGCATGGGTGCCGCTTTCCTGTGCCCGTCCGTCGGCCAATGCGACCACTAGGTCGGCATCGCGCACCGTGGACAGCCGGTGGGCAATGACGATGGTGGTGCGCCCCTTGCGCAACGCGGCCAGGGCGGTTTGGACCGCAGCCTCACTTTCGGTGTCCAGCGCGCTGGTTGCCTCATCCAGCAGCAGGATACGCGGGTTCCGCAGCAGCGCGCGGGCCAGGGCGACGCGCTGGCGCTGGCCGCCGGACAGGCGCTGGCCGCTGTGGCCGACGCGCGTGTCGTATCCCAGCGGCAGCGCGGCAATGAAGCCGGCGGCCGCGGCGGCGGTGGCCGCTGCCTGAACCTGCTCGGGCGACGCATCCGGCCGGCCCATGGCGATGTTTGCCGCGACGGTGTCATCGAACAGCAGGGCGTCCTGGCCGACATAGGCAATCGAGTCGCGCAGGCTGGCCAGCGTAACCGTCCGCACGTCGGCGCCGTCGATCCGTACCGCGCCGCCAGTGGCGTCGTGCAGCCGCGGGATCAGGGCCAGCGCCGTCGATTTGCCGCCGCCCGATGGGCCGACCAAGGCGACGGTAGTGCCGGGCTGCGCTTCGAAGCTCAGGCCGCGCAGGCCTTCGCGGCCGTCGGGATAGACGAAGCGCACATTGTCGAACGCGACATGGCCGCGGCCGGGGGGCAGGGGCACGGCGTCAGGCGCCTGCTTGATGTGGGGCTGCTCATCGATCACGGTGAAGACGCGCACCATGCCGGCCAGCCCCTCCTGCAGCGCCGCGTTCAGCGACCCCAGCGAACGCAGTGGCCGGGCGGCGATCAACAGGGCGGCGACGAAGCCGGTGAAATCGCCCAAAGCGTGATCGCTGACGGCGGCGCGCCAGCCCTCGAACCCGATGACCGCGGCGACCGCGACGCCGCCCAGGACTTCCAGCACCGGTTCGACGCGGGAGCGATTCTTCGACATCCGCAACAGCGCCTTGTAAAGCTGGGCAAAGGCGGCGTCGGCGCGGCGGATCTCATTGCTTTCCAGACCGTAGGCGCGGACGGTGCGGGCCTGGGCGAAACTTTCGTTCAGCAGCGCGGCCGCCTCGCCCACGCGCTCCTGCATGCCGCCCGAGGCTCGACGTACACGGCGGCCGATCCGCTCGATCGGCAGGATCGCCACCGGATACATCGCGGCGGCGATCAGCGACAGCAGCCAGTTCAGGTAGATCATGCTGGCGACCAGGCCGATCACGGTCACCACGTCGGCCACGCCATTGACCGCGCGGGTCAATGCCTCCCGGATCGTGGCGGCATCGGTGGTGAAGTGGGCGGCGAGCTGCGCCGGGGCGTCGCGCTCGATCCGCGCGAGGTCGGCCTGCGTCAGATGGGCGAACATGCGGCTCTGAAGCTCGCGGATCACCAGCAGCACCACCTGCTGGACCTGCACGTTCTGGAAATACTGCGCCACGGCCTTCACGCCGGTGACGATCACCACCAGCACGGGAATTTGGTACAAAATCCGCCGGTCATGCTGGGTGAACATCTGGAACGCGTGATTGATGACCACCGGATACAATGCCGTGGTGCCGGCCATCGCCAGGGTTAAAGCCAGGATCAGGGCCAGACGCGCCTTGTGGTGGATCAGATGCTCCCGCCAGAGGCGAAAGAGCAGTTCGAAGGTGCGGTCGGAGCGTGTCGCAATCATGGCGCGGGCGTGTATCAGCTAGACCGGCTCACCGCCATGCGGCTTGACGGTGGGCCACATCGGGGTCGCAGACTGCGTGTGGGAACACCGGAGACGATCGATCATGGCAAACCGGATCAACCGCGCGATCGAGCTGCTGCAACAGGATCAGGCGATCTATTACGACGGGGCGCATAGCGGCCATGTGCTGACATACCAGCAAGGGCGCGCGGATGCCGCCACCTGGGCCGACTACATCAATATCGGCATGGAGCACGGGTGTTTCGACATGACCGGCCTGGCGGAGTACATGCGCGGCCTAGTCGATGGCGGCCCGACCGGGTCCGGCCACCGCACGCCGACGGTGATCGTGGAGGCGCCAGTCAACGGCACGGATGAGGCGAATGTGCGCTTCAACGCCTGGCAGTTTCGGCAGATCCTCGGGCGTGGCGTGCACGGCATCCTGCTGTGCCAGGCGGAAAGCGCCGATGCGGTGCGCGCTTTCGTGGAGGCGTGCCGCTATCCCCACCATCTGCCCGGCGTCGATCCGTCCATTCCCTCCCCCGAGGCTCGGCTGGCCGGCGCCGTGCGGGCGGCACGGGGGGCGGACGGCATGCTGGGCATCGGTACCCGCGGGCGCGGGTCGGAGACGACGGCCGCGCCGATCTGGGGATTGTCCGCCGAGGACTACATGGACCGCTGCGATCCCTGGCCGCTGAGCCCGCGCGGCGAGTTGCTGCTGGGCGTCAAGCTGGAAAGCCCCGAGGGGATCGCCAACGCCGATGCCATCTGCGCCGTGCCGGGGCTGGGCTTTGCCGAGATGGGGCCGGGGGACCTGAGTTTGTCGCTGGGGTCGGTCACGCTGCTGCGCGACCCCTACCCGCCGGTGATGCAGGCGGCGCGGGACAAGGTATTCGCCGCGTGCCGGCGCAACGGCATCGCGTTCCTGGAAGGATGCCACCCGGGCAATATCGTCGCGCGGCTGGACGAGGGGGTGCGGGTGATCGCCGGGCATGATCCCGAAATGGCACGGATCGGGCGGGCGCATCAGAAGCGCGGGATGACAGTATAGGCGTGTTCCGTCGCCGGTAGAACCGGATCGCGGCGGAAGAGCGGGCGGATGACGCGCGTTGCCGGCCGATCTTTCTGGTACTTGCCCGCATTTCCCTTCGGCCGGGTTTCCGCCAGAATACCGGAAAGTATCCCCGGAGGAACCGTATCATGGGTGTTACCACCACGCTGTCCGAGTTCACTGCCGGCATCCGGCTTGAGGCGCTGCCGCAAGACGTCGTCACGCGCGCCCGTTTCCTGGTGCTGGACCTTGTCGGCAACATTGTGCGCGCCCGGCATGACGCCGAGAGCACGGCCTCTTTCCTCGGTGCAGTCCGGGCGATGGGCATGGCCGCCGGCAATTCCGGCGTGTTCGGCGACACCGCGCGCTATACCCCGGCGGGGGCGGCATTCCTGAACGGCGCATTGGCGCACTCATTGGATTTCGATGACACGCATGTCGCCGGGTCGTTGCATCCGGGCGCACCGGTGATCCCGGCGGCGCTGGCGGCGGGTGAGATGGTCGGGGCGTCGGGCGCCGATGTGCTGGCCGGGATCATCGCCGGCTATGAGATTACCTGCCGCGTGGCGCTGGCGCTGCCGGCCGGGGAGCATTACGACCGCGGCTACCATCCCACCGCCACCTGCGGTGCGTTCGGGGCGGCCGCGGCGGCGGCGCGGGTGTTCGGCCTGGATGCCGACGGGGTGGCCAACGCGTTTGGCACGGTGCTGTCCCAGGCGGCGGGCAGCCTGCAGTTCCTGGCCAACGGCGCCTGGACGAAACGCTTCCAGGTCGGCTGGGCCGCCACCAACGGGTTAATGGCCGCGACGCTGGTGCGCGAAGGGTTCAAGGGCGCATCCGAGGCGTTGGAGGGCAAGCACGGCTTCATGCGCGCCTATGCGCCGAATCCGAATCCGGAGCGGGCGATCCAGGACCTGGGCACGGTGTTCGAGCTGATGAACACGGCGGTGAAGCCCTATCCGTCCTGCCGCTACGGCCATGCCGGCATCGACGCGGCCCTGGCGCTGCGTGCCGCGAACGACATCAACCCGGCGGACATCACCGCGGTGCGCCTGGGCCTGCCGAAATCGGGCATGCTGCTGATCGGCGCACCGGCCGAGAAGAAGGCCAATCCACAGAACGTGGTGGACGGGCAGTTCAGCGGGCCGTTCGTGATCTCGGCCGCGCTGGCGACCGGGGCGATGGGGTGGGACAGCTACGCCTTGTTGCAGGACCCGACTGTACGGTCGTTGCTGCCGAAGATCACCTGTGCGTTCGATCCGGAAATCGAGGCGGAGTTCCCTGCCAACATGTCGGGCAAGCTGAC
>DAICYU010000440.1 GCA_027311485.1 Acetobacteraceae bacterium | reverse complement strand
TGCCAAGGTGGCGTCACAGTACGGAGTCCGTTGCGGATTTCAGATTTAGCCGCCAACATTGGCTCGCGTGATAATGTCCGCACAGTCTCCCTTGGTCAATAGAGGAACAGGCATCAGAAGTGCTGATTCCGATATTGTGGCTTCTTCCCGTTAGTGTTGCAGATCAGTTTCAGCCGGCCGGATTGGACGCCGCGACCCACTGGCAATCCGATCACAATGCTGAGCCAATTCTTGTTCTATCCGCATCGGGCACGGTATCACTCAGCCGCTCCCGGGATCAGGCAATGATATTCCAAAAGACACTTCGCACCCTGCAACACTATCTTCCGGGTGGCCGTAATGGCCGGGAGGCGTTGTCCCGCATCGTGCGACGGGTTCGCGGTATCGTCCATGATCCGGATCTGGCGGCACTGCGGCTGTTTCCGCCGGACTGGCTATTACTGGACGTTGGGGCCAATTACGGTCAAAGCGCGAGTTCGATGCGCCTGGCCCAGCCGCGTGCGCGGATTATCTCCTATGAGCCGAACACCGAACTTGCGGCAAGAATAACCGCGTTGTTCCACAACGATCCCGCCATTGAGGTGCGGCCATTTGGCCTGTCCGACCGCGCCGGGCTTTTCACGCTGTACATCCCATATTACGGGAACTTCGCCTATCCTGGACTTGCCTCCTTGAATGAGGACGAGGCCCGTTCCTGGCTGTCCCCCGAGACGCTGTTCTTTTTCAAGGCGTCCCGTGTCAGGATCACCCCCATCCAGTGCCGGGTAATCACGCTCGACAGTGAGCAGCTGGCGCCGTCCTTCATCAAGATCGACGTGCAGGGCGCCGAATACGAAATGCTGCAGGGTAGCCGCCAAACGCTGCAACGGCATCAGCCCGTACTGCTGATCGAAAGTCCCGGCCGCGATGAACGCATCGGGCGGCTTCTGGAATCCCTCGGCTATCGTGAATTCGCCTATGAAGGCGACCGCTTCCTGCAAAAGAAATCAGAAGGAACGAACAGCTTTTTCCTGACCGATGCAAAGCAGGCCATGCTCGATGCCCTGCATCCCGGACTGTTCGTGAACCGCATGGCGATCGCCGAAGCCTGAACCGTCCGACGCAAGCGCCACCTGGCATAAGCCACGTTCGCGCCAGCCGGGTCGTCAGGCGGTCAGTTGCCGCAGCCCGTGCCGATGCGCCGCGCCGCCGCGTGCGTGTATCAGCCGCTCATACACTGCCATGGTCTGCTTCGCGATCACATCCCAGGACGGGATACGCGCACTTAACGTCGTGACGTTGTGTCCGTACGTCGCGCGCAAGGCTGGGTCTGTCAGCAACGCCGTCACGGCATCGGCCAGAGCCGCGGGATCTTCCGGCGGCACAATCCGGCCGTGAACGCCGTCCTCCAGAATCTTCGGAAAAGCGCCGACAGCGCTTGCAATAATCGGCTTGCCGTAGGGCAGGCACGACATCAGAACGCCGCTCGTGTCGATTTCCCGGTATGGAAAAGCGAAGATATCGGCCTGTCGAAACACCGCGGCCATATCGCCGTCGCTGACATAACGCAGATCCCAGACAATGTTCCCGGCAACCCCGAGCGCTGCCGCTCGTTGTTGCAAGGTATCCACTGCCATCATCGGCTCACCGACGATCAGCACCCGGCAGTGCGTGCGCAGTTGTGGCGGAATACGCCCAAGAGCTTCGATCATCAGGTCGATCCCCTTGTAGGGTTTGATTCGACCGAACAGCAGAATTGTCACCGGCGCCGCGTCCGGCAGCGTGGGCGCGGTGGTGGCCGCCGTATCCAGAACGCCATGCGGAATCACCGATATCCGCTCCGCATGGATACCATGCTGGCACAAAATCGCCCGGCTGGTTTCGCTGTGCGTGATCAGATGATCGAACTCCCGCCAGATACTCGAGGAACCGAGGCGCTGCAGCATCGACGTCGGCGCATCGTTGAAGGGTTTGACGTCGTGGACTGTCAGGATAGCCGGCGCGAGGCTAAGTCGGATGTAACGGACGGCGGCCAGATCGACGGCCGGCAGCGCCGACCACTGGAAGTGCACGACGGAAGGCGGGATTCGGCGGAATTTGCGGGCCAGCCGCGTGATGTCGACCGCATGCTCCAGGCCTTTCACAAGGTGGAAAATCTTCCCGGGCACGTGTCCCTTGATCCGTTCGCTCAATGCGTAGAACGGAGCCTCGATGCCGTCGTCCGGGCTGACATCTTCCAACGCCCGCAGACGGCGGCCATGCAGTGTCACGTCGCAACCTTGGGCGCGCAGTGCGCGCGACAATGCCAGATCGTAGGGCAGCGTGAAAAGCGAAGGATCAATCATGGCGATCCTCATCGACTGGCTTCCTTTGCCTGACCGCAACCTTGCACGATCGCTAATCCGAAATCGAAACGGGTTCCGCCTGCTTGGCGGACGTGATGTTGGCGATCACAGCCTTGACGATCGACGGGCGGATCAGCGCAATCCCGATGATCAGCAGCGTGCCGGCCATCAGTCCCAGGATGGCAAGCCGGACAATCGGTTCCAGATCCGGCAGGATCCACACATTCAGCAGCTGCAACGCGGCGGCAAAACCGATGACCAGAAGCGCCGGAGACCGCAGCGCGCGCAGGACATCGGCGATGCGCAGCGGCAAAACCCGCACGCACATCAGCTGCAACATGACAACAGAAATAACCTGCCGCAGGGCCCAGGCGAGTCCGGCTGCCATGATGCCGATATGGGACAGGGTCAGCAGAAGGGATAAGGACAGCACAACCTCGAACAGGCTCAGCGGCAGCACGAAAGCGGGACGTCCGAGCGCAGCGAATACGGTGTACGCGAGGCTGGCGGTGAAACCGATGCCAGCCCCGGCCGCCAGCACCTGTATCAGAGGCACCGAAGGCAGCCAGTCATGTCCCAATACCGCCTGCACGATTGTCGGGGCGCAAATCGCCAGTCCCGCAAAGCAGGGCAGCGCGATGATGCACAGCGTGGCGGTCGCTGCCGTATATTGCCGGGCAAGGCCGTAGGGATCGTGCTGCAGGCGGGCGAAGACCGGCAGGCCAACATTGTTGGCAATGTTTCCAATCAGATCCCGCAGCGTGTCGGCGATGCGGAAGCCCATGCTCAAAAAGCCGAACTGATAGGGACCGAACAGGTAGGCAGCCAGCGCCTGATACAGCCTGGACAGATTCACCTGCACGATCTCATTGGCGAGCCAAGGCCCGGCGAAGCGCCAGAGATCACGCAGGGAGCCGGGGCGATGATGCCAGCGCAGGGATTGTGGCGACCACCACCAGAGTGCGACCGCACCCAGCCCGGTGGCGGCCAGATACTGCCCGATCAGACTCCACGGACCCCAGCCATCGATCGTCATCGCCAGGGCGATCACGCAACTCGATACACGGGCCACCAGTGTGCGCAGAGCGAGCTGCCGGAAGCCGAAGGATCGGCGCAGAAGCGCCGACTGCACGCCGCTGAAGCCCGAGAACAGCAGCCCGAGCGAGCCAACCCGCAGGAGCGGCGCCATCATCGGCTGGTGATACAGCGCCGCCAGAAAGCCGGCGCCCACCCAGCAAAGCAGAATAAGCACCAGGGCCGAGGCCAGTGCGGCGCCCAAAGCGGCGCTGACATGCCCGTCATGGATTGTTGCACGCTGTACCAGCGCCTCGCTGAACAGGCCTTCGACCGCCGTGTTGAGCACGCCGATGATCGCGATGACCGATGCTGCGATGCCAAAATCGGCAGGGCCCAGCAGCCGCGCGGTGACCAGAAGCGTTATCAGGGACAGGACAACGAGCGTCATCGACTCAACGAGCGCCCAGCCCACCCAATGTACCGCCCTGGACATTTTACCCGTCACATCATCCTTCATGCGTCCGACGGGCTCGGCCTGAAAGCGGACCGAGCATCGTGCCGGCTGAAATCCGACAAGGGATAGGAAAAGGCCTGGATCGTGTCGTGCCAGACCGATCTGTATTCGTCGAATATAATTCCAAACGAAAACGCCCTGGCCGCCGCAAGGCAGGCTGCGGACAAAGCCGTCCAGTCAGGCGGCGTTTCGATGATCTTTTGCAATAAGGTCTCCAATGCCTGTACATCGCCCGCCGGCACGAGATATCCTGTCCGTCC
>DAICYU010000043.1:13574-13832 GCA_027311485.1 Acetobacteraceae bacterium | reverse complement strand
CTGGTGTACGCGCCGCTGGCGCACTGGGTATGGGCGCCGACCGGTTGGCTGGCCAATCTGGGCGTCGCGGACTTCGCCGGCGGCACGGTGGTGGAGATCAACTGCGGCGTCTCCGGCCTGGTCTGCGCGCTGATGCTGGGCCGGCGGCTTGGCTATGGGCAGGAGAACATGGCGCCGTGGAACCTGAGCTATGCGGTGATCGGCGCATCGCTGCTGTGGATCGGCTGGAGCGGTTTCAACTCCGGCGGCGCGCTGGGG
>DAICYU010000043.1:0-13564 GCA_027311485.1 Acetobacteraceae bacterium | reverse complement strand
CCGAGCGGCGATGGCGGTGCTGGTGACGCAGATCGCCGGGGCCGGGGCGACACTGACATGGACATTCGCCGAGTGGTGGCTGCGCGGCAAGCCGTCGGTGCTGGGTGCGATCTCGGGCGCCGTCGCGGGGCTGGTGGCGATCACGCCGGCGGCGGGCTTTGTGCTGCCGGGGCCGGCGCTGGCGATCGGCCTGGTGGCCGGTGCCGTCTGTTTCTGGACCGCGACGACGATGAAGGCGGCGCTGGGCTATGACGACAGCCTGGATGCGTTCGGTGTGCACGGGATCGGCGGCATGATCGGGATGCTGGCGACAGGCTGGTTCGCGTACGGCCCGCTGACCGCCACGAAGGCCGCGCCGGCCGGGGTCATTGTCGGCGGGCTGCGGCTGCTGGGGGTGCAGGGCATCGCCGTGCTGGCGACGGTCGGTTACTGCGCGGTGGTCAGCTGGATGCTGCTGAAGATCACCGACGCGCTGGTCGGCTTGCGGGTCAGCCGGGACGAGGAGCGGGAAGGGCTCGACATCGTGCTGCATGGTGAGCAGGTGTTCTGACGGACATCGTGTCAACCGCCGGTGCCGGACGGCTGCGGATGGTCTGGTGCCGGCGGCCATGATCGGTTTCCTGGGGAGGTCCTCCGGGCGCCGAACAGCCCGGGGCCATAAACGGTGTACCGGGAAATCTGGACATGCGTTCATGAACGCTGGCCGATTGCGCCCCGGCAGGCTAGACTCGAGGCCGTTGAACAACAGCCGAGGATACGGTCGTGACCGAAATGGCGCGTGGCCCCAGCAACCGCTCCGCGCCCATCAAGATCACCGATGTGGCGGCGGCGGCCGGTGTCGCGCCGATGACGGTTTCGCGCGTGCTGAACACGCCCGATCGGGTGTCACCGGAGACGACGGCCCGGGTGCGCGCTGCGATCGAGCGTCTGGGCTACGTGCCCAACCTAATCGCCGGCGGGCTGTCGTCCCGCAAGTCGCGGATGGTGGCGGCCATCGTGCCGACCATCGCGCACCCGATGTTTGCCGGTCTGGTGCAGGCGTTCACCGACTCGATGCGGCAGGCCGGCTATCAGGTGATGCTGTCGATCTGCGGCTATCATGATCCTGATGATGAGGGCCTGTTCCGCGCCCTGCTGGGCCGCCGTCCGGACGCGTTGCTGATCACCGGCTCATCGTACAGCCCCGCGGCGCTGCAGATGCTGATCGAGGCGCACATCCCGGTTGTGGAGATCTGGGATGTCTCATCCCGGCCAATCGACATGATGCTGGGCTTCGGCCATGCGCAGGTCGGCGCCGAGGTGGCGGCGTTCTTTCACGCCAAGGAACATGACCGCTGCGCCGTCCTGGTGGCCGACGACTCACGGGCGGTGTCCCGGGCGCGGGGCTTTGTCGAAGGCGTCGCCAAGGCTGGTGGGACCCTGGTGCGGGAAATGATCGTCCCGGCCCCCAGCACGATCAGTGCGGGCCGTGAAGGCTTGCGCAGCCTGCTGCCGGACCTGGGGGAGCGGTGTGCGCTGTTCTGCGGGTCCGATCTGATGGCGTTCGGCGTGGTGACGGAGGCGCGAATACAGGGTGTGGCGGTGCCCGACCGGCTGGCCGTGTGCGGCTTTGGCAATTTTGAGCTGGCCGCCCAATGCGACCCGGCGATTACCACCGTCAGCCTGGAAGGGGTGGAAACCGGCCGGTCAGCGGCAACCATGCTGCTGCGCCGCCTGGCAGGGGAAGAGCCGCGCGACGCGGACCGCATGCAAGTGCCGTTCAGCATCATCGAACGCGCCACCACCTGACTGGCAGGACAGGCGTGCCTGACGGCCAAACTGTACTCCAATCGCGCTGTACCTGATCATACGCCAAAGTTGGCGTATTTGTTGCCTTATTGGTCTCCATACGCGATCACATGTGGAGATATGGATGAAAAGGCGTCAGTTTCTTGCCGGGACAGCGGGAGCTGCTTTTTCGGGTGGCGTGATCTGCCCGTCCATCGTGCGGGCTGCCTCCGCCACGACGCTAAAATTCGTTCCCTATGCAGACCTGGCGCTGCTCGATCCGCTAGTCAGTGCGTTCGTCACGCGCAATCACGTCATGATGGTGTTCGACACCCTGTTCGCGCTTGATTCATCCGGCGCCGCGCAGCCGCAGATGCTGGCGGGCTACACGACCAGCGCCGACGGCAAGACATGGACGCTGACGCTGCGCGACAATATGTGGTTCCACGACGGCACGCCGGTCCTCGGCCGCGATGTGGTCGCGAGCCTGCATCGGTGGGCTATCCGGGACGCCTACGGCCAGGCGCTGATGGCGGCGACTGCGGAACTGTCGGCGCCAAGTGACAAGCAGGTGGTGTTCCGCCTGAACCGACCGTTTCCGCTGTTGCCACAGGCGCTGGCCAAGCCGACCAACCTGATGGCGGCGATCATGCCGGAGCGTCTGACGGCCACGCCGCCGGGCGCGCTGACCGAGATGGTCGGCAGCGGTCCCTACCGCTTCCTGGCCGACCAGCGGGTGCCCGGCGCCCGCAACGTCTATGCGAAATTCGATAAGTACAGCCCGCGCGGCGGTGTCGCCAGCTTCTGTGCCGGCCCGCGCATCACCCATTTCGACCGCATCGAGTGGCTGACCACACCGGACCCGTCCACCCAGGCCGCCGCGCTGCAGGCCGGTGAAGTCGACTGGGTCGAGCAGCCGGTCATGGACCTTGTGCCGACGCTGAGGAAGGACTCCAATCTGAGGGTCGAGGTGGTGGAAACCACGGGTCTCATCGGCTGCCTCCGCTTCAACCATCTGCATCCGCCGTTCAACAATCCGGCGATCCGGCAGGCGGCGATGCGGGCGGTGAACCAGCGGGAGTTCATGGAAGCGGTCGCCGGTGAGGCCGCCCCTGGCGTGATCAATGACCATGTCGGGTTCTTCGCCCCAAGCTCCGCCTATGCTTCGGACGCGGGGTTGGAGAACCTGAGCACCCATCCCGACCTTGCTGCCTTGAAGGAGCAGGTTCGCGCTGCCGGCTACAACGGCGAGAAAGTCGTGTTCCTGGGTGCCGCCGACGTGCCCCGCATTACGGCGATCTGCCAGGTCGGCGCGGATATGTTGAGCAAGATCGGCCTGAACGTCGATTACGTGTCCACCGACTGGGGCACCGTCGTGCAGCGCACCACCCGCACGCAGCCGATCGATCAAGGCGGCTGGAGCATTTTCGGCTCGATGTGGGGCGGCCTGGACTGGGACAATCCAGCCGGCGATGCGGCACTGCGCGGCAACGGCATGAATGCGTGGTTTGGCTGGCCCACCGCGCCGAAGCTGGAGGCGCTGCGCGACCAGTGGCTGCACACGACCGATCCGGCGGCGCTGAAGTCGATCGCCGCTGACATCCAGCGGCAGGCGTTCATCGACGTCCCGTGCCTGCCGGTCGGCCTGTATTATCAGCCGGTAGCCTACCGCCGGGACCTGACCGACATGCAGAAAGGCCTGATCCTGTTCACCGGGATCAAACGCGCCTGACCCCGGCGCCGCTGGGCGGACGCCGGGACAGGCAAACAGCAAGACGAAGGCGGTGGGGAAACAGGCACCGGCGGGGCACATGCGTCAGGCCCCGCCGGGAAAATGCCCTCAGTAGCTCCGCGGCATCCCCAGCACATGCTCCGCGATGTAGGACAGGATCAGGTTCGTCGAAATCGGCGCCACCTGATACAGCCGGGTCTCCCGGAACTTCCGCTCCACATCGTACTCCTCGGCGAAGCCGAAGCCGCCATGCGTCTGGATGCAGGCCTCGCCCGCCGCCCATGATGCCTCGGCCGCCAGCATCTTCGCCATGTTGGCTTCCTCGCCCGGGGTCTCACCGGCCTCGAACTTTTCGCACCCGGCCTGCACCATCAGCTCGGCCGCGCGCATCTGTGCGTAGGCCCGGGCGAGCGGGAACTGGATGCCCTGGTTCTGGCCGATGGGGCGGCCGAAAACCTTCCGCTCCCGCGCGTAGTCTGTGGCCTTGCGCAGGAACCACTTGGCGTCGCCGATACACTCCGCCGCGATCAGCAGGCGTTCGGCGTTCATGCCGTCCAGGATGTAGCGGAAGCCCCGGCCCTCAACCCCGACCAGGTTCTCGGCCGGGATTTCCATGTTGTCGAAGAACACTTCGGTCGAGTTATGGTTCATCATCGTGCGGATCGGCCGGATGGTCAGGCCGTGGCCGAGAGCGGCGCGCATGTCGACGATGAAGGTGGACAGGCCCTCGGTCTTCTTCTTCTCCTCGCCCTTCGGCGTGGTCCGCGCCAGCAGCAGCATCAGGTCCGAGTGTTCCGCGCGGCTGGTCCAGACCTTCTGGCCGTTGACGATGTATTTGTCGCCCTCACGCTTGGCGAAGGTGCGCAGGCTGGTCGTGTCGGTGCCGCTGGTGGGTTCGGTGACGCCGAATGCCTGCAGCCGCAGCTCCCCGGTGGCGATCTTCGGCAAGTAGGTCTGCTTCTGCTTGTCGGTGCCATGCCGCAGGATGGTGCCCATGATGTACATCTGCGCGTGGCAGGCGGCGCCGTTACAGCCCTCGGCCTGGACGGTTTCCAGGATCGCCGCCGCGGCGGAGATCGGCAGGCCGGCGCCACCGTATTCCTCGGGGATCAGGGCGCCGAGGTAGCCGGCTTCGGTCAGGGCGCGGACGAATTCGGTGGGGTAGCCGCGCTCCGCATCCAGCTTGCGCCAGTATTCGCCGGGGAACCGAGCGCACAGCTTCCGCACCTCCTCACGGATTTCGGCGTGGGGGTCGGGGCGAAGGGTCTCTTGCATAGCGGTCTCCCGAAACGATGTCACAACTGGGTATGGTGATCGCCCGCGCTTCGCCAATCCGCAAGAGGCGCATTGATCCGGCGCAAGGACTGTGCCGCACAGCAGCCCCCAGGATGCCGCGGCTTGCCGGCGCGCGGCGCATCCTGTTAACGCCGCCGGCCACGACCCATGAAGGACACCGCCCGCATGCCGGCAGACACGCCTTTGGCCGCTTCCCCGTTCAAGCAGTTCCAGGCCTGGATGGCGGAAGCCGAAACAGCCGAGGTCAACGATCCCAACGCCATGATCCTGGCGACGGTTGGCGCCGACGGGCAACCGTCCGCCCGCGCGGTGCTGCTGAAGGGCATGGATGAGCGCGGCTTCGTCTTCTACACCAACAAGGAAAGCCGCAAGGGCGAGGACCTCGCGTCAAACCCGCGCGTCTGCCTGTTGTTCTACTGGAAGTCGCTGCACCGGCAGATCCGCATCGAGGGCGGGGTGGAGGATGTGACGGACGCCGAGGCTGATGCCTACTACGCATCTCGTCCGCGGATTTCACGCCTGGGCGCCTGGGCATCGCAGCAGTCCCGTCCGCTGGCCGAGCGGGGGATTTTGGAAGAGCGTCTGGCGGAGGCGGAGCGTCGGTTTCCGGAGGATCAGATTCCCCGCCCGGCATACTGGTCCGGCTACCGCGTGATGCCAACGCGGTTCGAGTTCTGGCAGGATATGCCGTTCCGCCTGCACGACCGCACGATCTACCAGCGGGACGCCGGTGGCATCTGGTTGCAGACGAAGCTGTTTCCTTGATGCAGCGCTAATGCCACTTGCACTTGAAATGCAAACCTGCATTGCTCTCGGTGCAAGCCCAGGAGGAGGGGTTCATGGCGATACGCAAGGTTCTGCTGCCCTTGACCGGAACCGCGGCGGGTGAGGCGGCGCTGGCGACGGCGCTGATGATTGCGCGGAAGTGGAACGCGCATGTCACCGCCTTGCACGTGCGTGTCGATAGCCGCGACGTCGCGCCGCTGGCGGGCGAAGGCCTGTCCGGCGCAATGATCGAGGAGATGATGTCCGCCACCGAGCGGGAGAGCAACGACCGCGCCCATGCAGTGCGCTCGATGTTCGAACGGTTCGTTGCCCGCCACGACGTGCAGGTGCAGGAGGGCCACGCGCGGTCCGACCACGCCACCGCCAGCTTCGCCGCCGTCACTGGCCGGGAGGAGGATATTGTCGCGCAACAGGCGCGTCTCGCCGACCTGACCGTGGTGCCGCACCCGGATTCGGGGGAGGATGTGTCATCCTCGGACGCGTTGCATGCGGTGCTGTTCGATTCCGGCCGCCCGGTGCTGATTTCCCCGCAGAAGGCGCCGGCGGATATCGGCATGCGGATTTGTCTGGCCTGGAATGGCACGGCCGAGTCGGCTTCATCGGTGCAGGCGGCCATGCCCTGGATGGAACGCGCCACCGCGGTGGGCATCCTGTCGGCCGAGGGGTATCAGCGCCGTGGGCCGGCCGCCCCTGAACTGGCTGCTTATCTTGCGCTGCACGACATCCATGCGGAGATCATCACCTTCCGTTCGGTCAACGGCTCGGTCGGTGCCGGGCTGCTTGCCGCCGCCGCATCGTTTGGGTGCGATCTTCTGTCGATGGGTGCCTATTCGCACTCCAGGCTGCGGCAGTTGATCCTGGGCGGTGTGACCCGGCACGTGCTGGAGAATTCAACGCTGCCGGTGATGATGAACCGTTAAGGCCGGCTAAGCCTCCGGTGGCGCGACTTCGGTTCCTGGCTACTGCCGGATCGCGCCACAGGACCGCTGGGACACCCAGGGTCGCCGCGGCGACCGAGCGCCAGCGTTTACACCCGGTGGATCAGTTGATTTGGCGCACGGCGTCCCACCAACCCCGCGCGCCTGGCGGTCGGTGCAAGCGCCGCGTGGCCTTAAAATAGCTTGTCCTGCTGGCTCAGCTTGACGACCACCTCCGACGGGTCGGCGAGGTTCAGCATTGATCGCGCCCGCTCATCCAACGTGTCCGGATCAAGATGCTTCGCACGCAGCCCGGAGACGCGGATCTGCCAGGAATCCCGCTCCGCCTTCGCGGCATTCTGCTCCGCGATGACCTGGCGCAAAAGTTCCTGCCGCTTGGCATAGGCGACCAATCCGCGATCACCCTGCGTCGCGTTCCAGCCGAAATAGGCGGTAAGCGCCAGGAAGATGGACGGCGCGATTACAGCCTTGAGGCGTCGCTTCAGATCCAGGCCCAGTGACATAATTTTCTCCCGCAGACCGCATCGTTCTTACCCTGGCGGCGCCGGCCGATAAAGAAAAAGCCTTCAACCCGCCGAATTTTCGACATTAGTTCCGATCATAACCATGTCTGCAGGCGGTTGAATGATCGCCGCGACAGGAGGCTAAAATGCAATTTCGCCGAATCGCGCTTGCCGCGCTGGCTGCCGTCACGATCTCGGCCGCGACGATGACCGCTGCCACGACACCGGCGTTCGCCGACGAAGGCTGGCAGGGCCACCAACGCCAGGAATGGCAAGACCATCAACGCCAGGGATGGCAGGGATACCAGCGCCAGGATTGGCGTGACCACCAGCGCCAGGACTGGCGGGAGCAGGCGTCGCGCGAACACGACTGGCGGGAGCATGAATGGAACGAGCATCATTATCCGCCGCCGGTCGTCGCCGCCCCGGCCTATGGCTACTACGCCCCGCCGCCGGTCTATGATTCCGGCCCGGGCTACTATCGCTGATCCCGCCGCTATCCGCGTTGACAGAACCAGGCTTGCTGAGCATCGTCCCGCGCTCCAATCAGCAAATGGCCCGCGGGATGTCTCAGCATAATCTCCAACAACCGATCGAAGAGCTTTGGGAACGGCGGGATACCGTCTCTTCCGCCACCACGGGGGCACCGCGCGAAGCGGTGGAAGCCGCGCTCGATGCGCTGGACAGCGGCGCGGTGCGGGTGGCGGAGAAAGGCGAGTCGGGCTGGCACGTCAACCAATGGCTGAAGAAGGCGGTGCTGCTGTCGTTCCGGCTGACCGACTCGGGGCTGATGTCAGGGCCGGGCGGGGCGTCGGTCTGGGACAAGGTGCCGATGAAGTTTGCCGGCTGGGGTGAGAACCGGTTTCGGGAGGCCGGTTTCCGTGCCGTTCCCGGCGCGGTGGTGCGTCGCTCCGCCTATATTGCGCCGGGTGCGGTGCTGATGCCGAGCTTCGTCAATGTTGGCGCATGGGTTGGCCGCAATACGATGGTGGATACCTGGGCGACCGTGGGAAGCTGCGCGCAGATCGGCGCCAATTGCCATCTGTCCGGCGGCGTCGGCATTGGCGGCGTGCTGGAGCCACTGCAGGCCAACCCGGTGATCATCGAGGATGATTGCTTCGTCGGTGCGCGCTCGGAAGTGGCCGAAGGCGTTGTGGTGGAGCGAGGCAGCGTGCTGTCGATGGGTGTGTTCCTCGGCGCCTCGACCAAGGTGATCAACCGGGCGACGGGCGAGATATTCATCGGCCGGGTGCCAGCCTACTCGGTTGTGGTGCCGGGATCATTGCCGGGCAAGCCGCTGCCGGATGGCACGCCGGGGCCGTCGCTATATTGCGCGGTGATCGTCAAGACAGTGGACGCTCAGACGCGCGCCAAGACGTCCATCAACGAATTGCTGCGCGATTGAGCGACTTTTTCGACCCGCTGCCGCTGGCGCAATCGCTGATCCGCTGCGCGTCCGTTACGCCTTCTGATGCCGGTGCGCAGCGTGTGCTGGCTGACGCGCTGGAGACGCTCGGCTTCACCGTCCATCGGCTACGCTACGGCGAGATCGAGAACCTGTTCGCGCGCCGTGGCGGCGATGGCCCGCATATCTGCTTCGCCGGCCATACCGACGTGGTGCCGGTGGGCGCCGCCAACTGGCGCGCCGACCCGTTCGGCGGTGAGGTCCGGGATGGCGTGCTGTATGGCCGCGGCGCCTGCGACATGAAGGGTGCGATCGCCGCGTTCGTGGCCGGGGCGGCACAGCATCTGGCAGCTGGCGGCGGGAAGGGCTCCATCAGCTTCCTGATTACCGGCGACGAGGAAGGCCCTGCGGTCGATGGCACCGTCAAGGTGCTGGAGTGGATGCGGGCCAACGATCAGGTGCCGGACTTCTGCCTGGTTGGGGAGCCGACCTGTCCGGTCCGCCTTGGCGACATGGTGAAGATCGGCCGCCGCGGCAGCGTCAACATGCAGATCGAGGTGCATGGCAAGCAGGGGCACGTCGCCTACCCGCGCCGGGCGGACAATCCCGTGCATCGCCTGATAGAGGCCCTGACCGCCCTGACGGCAGCGCCGGTGGATGCCGGAACCGAGTGGTTCGAGCCGTCGACCCTGCAGGTCACCAGCATCGACGTCGGCAATACTGCCACCAACGTGATCCCGGCGTCCGCACGGGCGGCGCTGAACATCCGCTTCAACGACGGCCACAGCGGCGCGTCGTTGACGGAATGGGTGCGGGCGACGCTGGCGCGTTATGCCGAACGGTTCGACCTGACCGCCTCGATCAGTGGCGAATCGTTCGTGACGAAGCCGGGTCCGCTGGTCGATATCCTGCGTTCGGCGATCCGTGGCGCAACCGGCATCGATCCGAAGCTGGATACGGGCGGCGGCACGTCTGATGCGCGGTTCATCGCCAATTACTGTCCCGTTGCCGAGTTCGGTCTGGTCGGCGCGACCATGCACCAGGTGGATGAGTGCGTTCCGGTGGCTGAACTGCGTGGTCTGGCGACAATCTACCGGGACGTTATCGCGGCATTCCTGGCATGAATGGAAAGGCCGTGACACGGCAGAACGTCCTGGTGGGACTGTTCCGGATCGCTCGTGGCCGGGCGGATGGCGTCGGCTGCTTTGGCGCCACGCCGCAGGCCTTCCTGGCCAGCCTCGCGCCGCTGATCGCGTTTCCCCTGGTGGCTGCTGGACTGGGCATGTTCACCGAAGGGCCGCGGCGGGCGCTGACGGGTCTGGCGATCGCAATCTGCGCCATGCTGACCCCCGCGGTGATTTCCTTTGAACTGGCGCGGATCTGGAAGCGCGCGGACGCATGGCTGCGCTTCGCGACAGCATTCAACTGGTGCGAATGGATTCTGCCGGCAATCGCATTCCTGACCATGGTGCCGCTGAGCGCCGCGATCGGGGCAGGCATGAGCGAGACCGTCGCGAGCGCCGCGCTGATCACGTGCCTCGTCGTATACGGCCTCTGGCTGCACTGGTTTCTGGCCCGCAAAGCGTTGGGCCTGTCCGGCTATCGGGCCGTGTTGCTGGTCGTGCTGGTGAACCTGGGAACGGCGGTGGTCGTATTGGGGCCACACTGGCTGGCGGGAGCCTTCGCATGAACGCGGTTACCGCCGTCACCTCCGGCATCTCGGCCGCGTTGCGCCTGGCGCGTGGCAGAGCGGACGGCGTGTTGCTGGTTCCTGGTGACCGCAAAAACGCAGCGAGGGGCTTCTGGGCCATCCTGTTCTGCGTGCCGTCGGTGGTCTGCCGCCTGCTGATGTCCTGGGCGGAATCCGGCATACCGGCCCATCCTGGGCATCTGCTGGCCCGCGAACTGATCACCTTCGTGCTCGGCTGGCTGATCTTCGTTGAGGCATCCGTCTGGTTGGCGCCGATGCTGGGCCGCGCCGAACGGTGGGGGCGCTTTGTCGCCCTGTGGAACTGGTGCAACGTGATCGAGGGGGTGCTCGTCGTGATCGGCGGGCTTCCAGGCCTGTTCGGCGTTCCCCCGATCGTGGACCAGGCCGCGGAGCTGATCATGATCGGCTGGGCCTTGTGGCTGGAATGGTACGCGATCTGCCTGGGACTGGGGATCGGTGCGTTCGCCGCCGCGTGGATGGTGATCCTCGATCAGGCGATCGGCATTACCTTGGCCTCATTGGCACTGATGCTCAGCCCCTGACCATCGAACGGTGACTGCGGGTAGCCGACGCCGATCAGCGTCAGGCCTTCGGGCGGCGCGGTGGGGCCGGCGGCGGCGCGATCCCTGGCTTCCAGGATGGCGGTGATACGGTCGACGGGCCATCGGCCTTCGCCGATCTGTTTCAAGGTGCCGACGAAATTCCTGACCTGGTGATGCAGGAAACTGCGTGCCTCGGCGATGATCTGGATGTGCTCCCCGCTTCGGACGACATCGAGGCGGTCGAGCGTGCGCAGCGGCGATTTCGCCTGGCAGGATGAGGCCCGGAACGAGGAGAAATCATGCCGGCCCAGTAGGCGCTGCGCCGCCGCATGCATGGCGTCCGCGTCCAGCGGTGCGGTGACATGCCAGACCTGGCCGGCGCACAGGGCCGGGCGGCTGCGCCGGTTGAGGATACGGTAGCGGTAGGCCCGCCGGTTGGCAGAAAAACGCGCACTCCAATCGTCGGGGACAGGCGCGGCCTGCAATACGACCACTGGATGCGGCTTCATGTGGAAACTGAGTGCATCGCGGACCGCGCGCGGGTGATGCGGCGGGCCCAGGTCGAGGTGGGCGACCTGACCCGCGGCATGAACGCCGGCATCGGTACGTCCGGCGACGATACTCCCGACAGGTGCGCCGCTGTTCAGCCGAGCCGCGGCGGTTTCCAGGACCTCCTGGATCGACAGGCCAGTGGCTTGGCGCTGCCAGCCGACGAACGGGGCGCCGTCGTACTCCAGCAGCAGGGCCCAGCGGGTCATGACCCCAGGACTGTGCCGGGCGGTATTGAATGGCCCCGTAGGAATGCCCCGGTTTCCAGCGCCGCCCTGCCGGCCAGTTGGAGACGCAGCACGCGAATGGCGTCCTGGCCGCAGGCGACAGTCAACGCGCTGTCCAGCACAGTGCCCGGCGGGCCACTGCCGTCAGCCGGATGGGAATCCAGCATCCGGACGGCCAATATCTTGAGTGGTGCGCCAGCAAGGGTGGTGAAGGTTCCAGGCCAGGGATCGAACGCCCGGACCTGCCGGTCGATGTGATCTGCCCCTTGGGTCCAGTCGATGCGCCCGTCCTCCCGCGACAGTTTCGGCGCATAGGTCGCCCCGGCCTCGGGTTGCGGAACGGGGTTCGGCCTGGAATCGAGGGCGCTCACGATCATCCTGGCGCCCAGCGCGGCAAGCTGGTCGTGCAACTGGTCCGTCGTGGTGTCCGGCGTGATCGGCACGCTTTCCCGCAACAGCATGGCGCCGGTGTCCAGGCCGGCATCCATCTGCATGATGGTGATGCCGGTTTGCGCGTCGCCCGCCAGGATCGCGGCCTGAATGGGCGCGGCGCCGCGCCAGCGCGGCAGTAGGCTGGCATGGATGTTGATGCAGCCCAACCGGGGCGCCTGGAGCATTGCGGGCGGCAGGATCAGGCCATAGGCGGCGACAACGGCGGCGTCGAGATCAAGCGCCTGGAATGCCGCGTGCGCTTCGGGGTCGGAGCGCAGCCGGGCAGGCGTGCGCACCGGCAGTCCCATGGCTTCGGCCGCGCTGTGCACCGGGCATGGCCGCACCGACTGGCCACGGCCGGCCGGGCGCGCCGGCTGGCAGTATACCGCAGCGATCGTGTGACCGGCCGTATGCAGCGCACGCAGTGCGGGAACCGCGAAATCCGGGCTGCCCATGAAGGCAATGCGCATCGCGCTAACGCTTCCGGTCTTCGGGCTTCTGCCGTTGTTCCTTGGCGAGGCGGCGCATGATCATGTTGCGCTTCAAGGCCGACAGGTAATCGACGAACAGGATGCCGTTCAGGTGGTCGATTTCATGTTGCAGGCAGGCGGCCAGGAGACCGTCCGCCTCCATCTCCCGCCTGGCACCGGTTTGATCCAGGTAGCGCACCTTGACGCGTGCCGGACGGGTGACATCGGCGTACTGGCCGGGCAGGGACAGGCAGCCTTCCTCCCGGGTGGCGAGTTCCTGGCTGGCGGCAACGACCTCGGGGTTGATCAGGCTGTGCGGGTTGTGCTTGTCGTCGGGCATCAGGTCAATGACGATCAGCCGCAGGCCTTGATCAACCTGCGGTGCGGCGAGGCCGATGCCCGGAGCCTCATACATCGTGGCGAACATGCGCGGGATCAGGTCGCGAATAACGTCATCGTCGCCCGGCCTTACATCGCGTGCACGCGACTTCAGGGACTGATGCGGGGCGATCAGAATGGGCAGCGTGCTTATGGCCGCGGCAGGAGAGAGAGTGTTCATGTCACCGTGGATTTAGCGGCGCAACCGACGCCAATCAACGGCGCTGGGCATCCCGCCGTCGTTTGCAATGCGTTCCGCCTCTTGCAAGCCGCGCCAGGAATGCCACATTCAGGCTAGCCTGGAATGCCGATTCGGGTTCCAGGCCACGCTTCGCTCACCGGAGGGGGCCATGACCACGCGTATGTTTACATCGCCGCTGTTTCTTGGGTTCGACCATCTTGAGCAGATGCTTGAACGAGCATCGAAGACCTCATCTGACGGCTATCCACCCTATAACATTGAACAGATCAGCCCGACCGGATTGCGGATTACGCTGGCGGTTGCCGGGTTTACGATGGATGATCTGCAGATCACCCAGGAAGACAATCAACTCGTCATCCGTGGGCGACAGACTGACGATAGCCAGGGTCGGATCTTCCTGCACCGCGGCATCGCGGCCAGGCAATTCCAGCGGACGTTCGTCATGGCTGAAGGTATCGAGGTTCGTGGCGCCTGGCTGGACAACGGCCTTCTGCATATTGATCTGGCAAAGCCGCAGCCGGAAGTCAGGGTGAAGACGATCCCGATCAGCCGCAATACCGGCGCGGCCGTGGTGCGCCCGAATGGCGATGATACGACTACAGTCGTGGACGGGAAGGCCGATCGCT
>DAICYU010000439.1 GCA_027311485.1 Acetobacteraceae bacterium | reverse complement strand
GATCGAGGTCGATTATACCGACCTGCCGGCCGTGGCGAACCTGACGGACGCCATCAAACCGGGCGCACCGGAAGTGCATGACGGCGTCGCCGGCAATATCTGCTACGACTGGCATATCGGCGATCAGGCCGTGGTGGACGGCGTGTTCGCCAAGGCCGCCAAGGTGGTCAAGCTGGACCTGATCAACAACCGACTGATCCCGAACGCGATGGAACCTCGGGCCGCGATCGGCGACTACGACACGTCATCGGGCGATTTCACGCTGTATACCACCAGCCAGAACCCGCATGTGATCCGGATGCTGATGGGCGCCTTCGTGCTCCACATCCCGGAAAACAAGCTGCGCGTCGTCGCGCCGGATGTCGGCGGCGGCTTCGGGTCGAAAATCTACCACTATGCCGAGGAGGCGATCGTCACCTGGGCGGCGGGCAAGGTCCGCCGGCCGGTGAAGTGGACGGCCGAACGCAGCGAAAGCTTTATGTCGGATGCGCATGGCCGCGACCATGTCAGCACGGCGGAAATGGCGCTGGATGAGGAAGGCCATTTCCTGGGGCTGCGTATCCTCACGCTGGCGAATATGGGCGCCTACCTGTCCACCTTCGCCCCCTGCGTGCCGACCTATCTGTATGCGACCCTGCTGGCCGGCGTGTACAAGACCCCGGTGATCTACTGCAACGTCAAGGCGGTGTTCACCAACACCGTGCCGGTGGACGCCTACCGTGGCGCCGGGCGCCCCGAAGCGACATTCCTGCTGGAACGGCTGGTCGATGTCATCGCGCACGATACCGGGATCGACAAGGTGGAGTTGCGGCGGAAGAACTTCATTCCAGCCGATGCCTTCCCCTATCAGACGCCGGTGGCGCTGCAGTACGACAGCGGTAACCACCAGGTGACACTCGACGTCGCGCTGAGAAACGCCGATTGGGCCGGATTCGAGGCTCGGCGCGCCGAGGCCAAGAAGCGGGGCAAGCTGCGCGGAATCGGCATCTCCACCTACCTGGAAGCCTGCGGCATCGCCCCATCAGCCGTCGTGGGGTCGCTCGGCGCCCGCGCCGGGCTGTATGAGGTGGCTAACGTCCGGGTCCACCCCACCGGCAGCATCACGGTCTTCACGGGCACGCACAGCCACGGCCAGGGGCACGAAACCACCCTCGCCCAGCTTGTCGTCGATCAGCTTGGCGTGCCGTTCGACCAGGTGGAGGTCGTGCACGGCGACACCGCGAAGATCCCCTTCGGCATGGGCACCTACGGCAGCCGCAGCCTCGCGGTCGGCGGGTCAGCCATGGTCAAGGCGATGGACAAGATCATCGCCAAGGGCAAAAAGATCGCCGCGCACCTGCTGGAAGCCTCGGTCGACGATATCGAGTTCAAGGACGGCACGTTCCGCGTCGCCGGCACCGACAAGTCGAAGACCCTGACCGACATCTCCCTCGCCGCCTATGTCCCGCACAACTACCCGATCGAGGAGCTGGAGCCGGGGCTGGACGAAACCGCGTTCTATGATCCCAAGAACTTCACCTTTCCCGGCGGCTGCCATATCGCCGAGGTCGAGATCGACCCAGAAACCGGCGTGGTGGCGATGGTGAACTTCACCGCCGTCGATGACGTGGGCCGGGTGATCAACCCGATGATCGTCGAGGGACAGGTGCAGGGCGGCGTCGCCCAGGGCATCGGGCAAGCGCTGATGGAAGCCGCGGCGTACGATGCGGCGGGGCAGCTTATGTCCGGCTCGTTCATGGACTATTCCATGCCGCGGGCCAACGACATCCCCAACATGTCGGTGGCGACCGAGAACACGATGTGCACGCACAATCCGCTTGGCTCAAAGGGCTGCGGCGAGGTGGGCGCGATCGGCTCTCCGCCCGCCGTCATCAACGCGGTGGTGGATGCACTGAAAGACTACGGCGTGCGCCACTTGGACATGCCGGCGACCGGCCCCAAACTCTGGTCCATCATCCATGCCGCCCAGCCGCGCATGGCGGCGGAGTAGGATCAACAGGCGCCTATAGGGCATCAGGTATAGGGAACACTTACGATGTATGATTTCGCATATCAGAAGCCCGGCAGCCTGGCCGAGGCGGTGAAAGTCCTCTCCGACGACATGGAGGCGAAGGCGCTGGCCGGCGGCCAGACCTTCATCCCGGTGCTCAAGCAGCGGCTGAACAAGCCGACCATCGTGGTGGACCTGTCGAAGCTCGGGCTGTCCGGCATCAGCGTCTCGGGCAACAGCGTCACCATTGGGGCGATGACGACGCATGCCGCGATCGCCAGCAGTCCGGAGATCATGGCGAAGATCCCCGGCCTGCAGCATCAGGCATCCCTGATCGGCGACGAAGCGGTGCGGCATCGCGGCACGATGGGCGGATCGCTGGCGAACAACGATCCGGCGGCGTGCTACCCGTCCGCCCTACTGGCGCTGGGCGGCACGATCAAGACCGACCGCCGCGAAATCAAGGCGGACGACTACTTCCAGGGCATGTTCACCACCGCCCTGGAACCGGGGGAGATCATCACCTCGATCACCCTGCCGATCCCCGAGAAGTCCGCCTACGAGAAGTTCCGCAATCCGGCGTCGCGCTATGCGATCGTCGGCGTTTTCGTCGCCAAGTTCCCAACGGGTGTGCGGCTGGCGATCACCGGTGCCGGGCAGAACGGCGTGTTCCGCCACACCGAGATGGAGAAGGCGCTGTCGGCGAACTTCTCCCCCGACGCCATTGCCGGAATCGTCACCGCGGCGGACGGGCTAAACAGCGACATTCACGCCAGCGCCGAATATCGGGCGCACCTGATTGGCGTTGTTGCGAAACGGGCCGTCGCGAAGGCGGCCTGACCGTCTTTCACAAAGGCGCCTATGCTGTGTGATGATGGCCGGCCCCGAGCCGGCCATTGTCTTTTCAGCGTCCCGCATCCCGATGAGGAACGGGCATCTGCTGCCGCCGTGACGATTGGCTTCACGACGGCCATCCGCCCGTCCCCGCTGGCGCGACGTGTCGAAGCAGGGCAACGGCGGATCGCCGGGTGAGGTTTGGCGCCACCCAACCGCCGGCGCCGCGGAAGGGCCTATCGCCGCTGGCGCAACCGCTCCAATCGGCCGCGACATGCCGGACAGGTAACGCCGTGTGACGGCGGTTCTGCCCAGCCTGATCGCGCCCCTGGCTCCGCGGAGCAAAGCGCGACCCGGCAATTCGGGGTGACCGCATGATAGACCGGTGAACGTCCCCGCAGCGGTCCGTCCTTACGCAGCGCCACAAATGTGCGCCCGGATTCCGTAATAATGTTCGCCTCCCTAAAATCGCCTGGCGGCAGTCTGGTATGCCAAACACCGCTTCGCTTAAAGGGGGCACGTGACGGACCGCGCCACGCATGGCCTCAGCTGTGCCGAAACGCCCCCAGGCCTTGACGTCCCGCGATGTGCCCCGACAACTCTCCAGGCGGGAGACATCGACATGCCGGTGGAAACAGACTTGATGCCGCTCGTGAGCCATGCAGGGCCGAGCACACTTTTGTATTCTGATCCGGCATTTCCGGAGCGGACACTCATGTTGCATGCCGCATGCACGCCGGATTGGCATCCCGGCTGCCCCGTGCTGTTCGTGCATCATGGCGTGGCTCGCAACGGCCGCGACTACCGGGATTATTGGCTGCCCCACGCAGTGGGGTTGCTGATAATCGCGATCGAATTCCCGGAAGCCGGTTTTCCCGAATACCTCTGCTATAATTTCGGCAACCTCCATGCTGCCGATGGCACCGCCCATCCGCGTGAGCAATGGACGTTCGGCATCGGGCCTAGGCTGTTCCAGGCGCTCCGCCGCCAGGGGATCACAACGGCGGACCGGTACGGGTTGTTCGGGCATTCGGCCGGTGGCCAGTTCGTGCACCGGATGCTCTCCTTCGGATATCGGGACCATGTCGCCGTGGCGGTAACCGCCAATGCCGGAACCTACGCGATGCCCGACCTGTCGATTAACTGGCCCTGGGGCCTGGGCGGTGTGCCGGCGGACGACCTGCGCGCGATCCTGGGTTTTCCGCTGACAATCATGGCCGGGACCGAGGACACCAAGACCACCGGCCGACATTTCCCGCGAGGGCCGCGATCGATGCGCCAGGGCGAGCATCGC
>DAICYU010000438.1 GCA_027311485.1 Acetobacteraceae bacterium | reverse complement strand
GGCCACGGATGGTGACAACTACACCAGGCTGACGAATTATATCGCTGAAACACTGGCGGCTGGAATGGGCCAGTATGTCGGCCAGGTGGTCAATGCAGACCTGTTCCGCAACATCCGATCGACGCAGCTCGCTTTCCTCAACAACATGTTGAGCCAGGGCATGCTTGGCAGCACTGACGGATCGCTGCCCTACAGTGTCATATGTGATAACTCAAATAATCCGTCCTCTCGGACAAGTCTCGGCTATGTCCAGTCCGACACCCAGGTACAATACCAGGCCATCAACGAGCGCTTCATCGTCAATGTTGAAGGTGGACAATCGGTCCAGGTTTCGCGGCAGACCTTGCCTACAGGGCAGATTAACTAGGAGATCACGCCGTGTCTTTCACCACGTTTTCGGTCGGGCGCGACACACAGGTCGTGTTGATGGGACCCAATGGACGGGTTGACATCAATCACGTCACCGCCTTCGAAAGCCGGCAGATGACTTCGCCGGTCCGGGTCAGCCGCCTTGATGGACTGCAACTCGGCGCAGAACTGCCGAGGGGTTGGGAAGGCAGCTTCGAGGTCGAAAGAGGAAATTCGACGCTCGACGATTTCATGTCCAGCTTGGAACAGGCCTATTACAGTGGCACAGGGGGTGGCCCCGGGACACTGTACCAGTACGTTACGGAGTCTGACGGTTCTGTATCCACCTATCAGTTTGATGGTGTTGTTTTCAAATTGACGAGCGCAGGCATCTGGAAGGGCGACAGCAGCGTCAAGCAGAAGCTCGAGTTCTACGCCACGCGGAAGCGTCGGATCTGATGATTCCTTCGCACACAATCCTTCATCAGGCGCAGCAGCCGATCCACGCCGTTGACGCCACGGGGCGGCGTCTGGTGCTCAGGCATCCCACTGCTCTCGATACGCTGCGGCTATTGAAGGCAGCGGGACCGGTGCTGGCTCAGAACGAACCATGGCTGGGTATGGCCGCTTTGGCGTTCTGCGTGGTCGAAATCGACGGACTTCCAGTTCCTGCGCCGGCAACCGAAGCGCAGATCGAGGCACTAGTGGATCGTTTGGGCGAACACGGCCTTGCGGCTGTGAGTAAAGCCCTGAACAGCACTGAAGCAGAAAGTGCATCTGAGGCCGATGTGGGAAACTTGCCAGGCACCCGGTCCTGATCGACTGCCTTTATCTGGTCAGGAATGGGGTGCCCTTCGACGTGGCGTTTTCACTGCCGCCACTTGAAAGAGCCGCCTACGTTATTGCTATGGGTACGCTCGACGGTCATGTATTCGACTGGCATTCATTGAAATGGCTAGAACCGATCGATTGACTTCGTTCCTCAGCGAGCCGCGGCCGGACGCGGCTATCATGCATCACCCGGATCTGCCGCAAAGGCGCCTTCACGATCATCCGCCTATTCATCGGCTTATCGCTCTTGGCCGTGACCGCAAGGTGCAAAAATCTGCATTGGCGCCGATGGCGATCCGCAAACTTCGGCAGCGGCCGGGCGCCGGCGCGGAAGCGGGCGGAACGTCGAGAGCGGAGTTGGTGATGCCTGGCATCCTGGCGGGGATGCCTCAGAGAGTGGACAGAACGGCCGCGTTCGATACTGCTGCAAAGCCCGGCACGCTCGTCGGGCTGCATGAGGCAGCATCGTATCGTCCCCGGAATACACCGGATGCTGGCCGCGGAACCAAGCGGCCTTTGCAGCCCGGGGTTGCCACCGGTCGAATGACCCGCACCCGATTTCTGCCAGCCATGCAGCTGAACACTCGAGCGCGGGCCATCCGACCCGACGTTTCTGTTACTTCGCCTGCGCCTCGCCTGTTGCATAACGGAATTGCAGCAGGCTCGCCTGTTCGCCCTCCGTTCGTCCCACCTGTCGGGCGGGGCGTGGAGGCCCGTAGCCGCTCCGTGCCAATCGATCATGGTGCAGGGCACGCGGCGCGCGCATGGAAAGCGGCGCCAGGGCCTAGCCAGAGCAGCGGACGTCGGACCGACCTGCCGGGTGAGGCGCCGCAAACGGATGTCGGAGGTGCGAGCGCTGCCGGGCGTGGGTCTGATCGCCAAGCCCGGACCAGTGGCGTGTCTAAACCGCAGGTTGCAACGCTTCATATAGACGGCACCACTCTGGGACGATGGGCTGTACAGCACCTTACACGGACTCTGGGGGGACCTGCCAAAGGCATGACATCGGTCGATCCTCGCTCTGTCGTTCCCAGGGTGCGTGTCGCACCGTTTTGACGATGTAATCGAAGTCCATTGCCTAAAGACACGTGATCTGGAGAGCACTTGCAGCAGTATTCAATTCAACTAGGCTGGGTTGGCCTGCGGGATTTCGAGGTTCCGGCGTCGATTAGATTTGGCGGAAACCAAAGAGTAGCGGTCCACAAGCTCTACGGTGGATCCCGGATCGTTGAGTGTCTTGGCGCCGATGTCAGCGAAATTCGGTTTGAGGGCATCTTTACCGGTTTCGATGCCGCAGCCCGCTTTCGCGCTGTGGACGACATGCGGCTATCTGGTCAAGCTGTCTGGCTGACCTGGGGCGCGTTCAGATACATTGTCATCGTCCAGGATCTGGAAGCGGATTACCGCAACCCGTGGTGGATCCAGTTTCAGGTCACCTGTATTCGTGCAACAGATCTGACGCAGCAATTGCCGTTTGCCATTCTGGCCACCCTATTAGCGGCCGACCTCGGCAGCGCATCCGTGGCGGCCGTCGGCGCGGGCATCAACCTCACTGCCCTCCAGGCCGCGCTCGGCCGCCCGCAGGTCGCCACAGCCGGTTCCTCGGACCGCGCCGCGGCCGTTATCGCAACCGCCCTGCTGAGTGCAGAGCTTGAGGGCCAGATGGCAGCAAATTCCGCTTTAATAACTTCGCAGATGCCGTCATCAGCCACCGCGCCAGCGATGGCTGCAGCGCTTTCGACAACGACGGATACCGCTGGAATGCTCGCCAGTGTCGCGATGACCCGAGGTTATGTTGCCCGCATCGCCGGCAATCTGGCAGGGTCGCCGGCATGATCGTCAGGACCGTCACGGTGGTCGGCGGCAACCTGTTCGCGCTGGCGGCCGCCGAACTGGGTGATGCGCTGCAGTGGGTCAATCTCGCGCAGGAAAACGCCCTGTCCGATCCGTTCCTCACTGGCACGGCGGTTATCCGGATTCCGTCGCCAAACAAGGCCTTCGCCGATGGTATCGGAGCCCAGTAAATGATTACGGTCGCCGGTGGGACAGCCCCGCTGGCCGTCTTGGTGAACGGCGTGCCGATGGCGGGTCTACTTCAGGCCGCGATCTGCTCAACCAACTGCTATGAGGCCGATTGCTTTTCGCTGACCTTCGCGCTCGGACCTCCACCGCTGACGGACGCTGGATTTTGGGCCAGCATCAGTGTGGCAGAGGTTGAGATCGTCGCAACTGTGGCTCCCGCGCCGATCACACAGACGCTTCTGATCGGCCTGATCGACACAATCCGTGTCAATCCAATTCAGGCAACGATCACAATCGAAGGCCGTGATCTTTCGGCCAGGCTGATCGACGCATACCGGCAACAGGATTTTGCTAATCAGACTGCGGCCGAGATCGTCTCCGCGGTTGCGCAGCAACACGGCCTTATGCCGATGGTTTCGACAACCGGCGGAATGACCGGCCGCTACTACGGCGACGGGTATACACGCCTGTCGCTTGGACAATTTTCCAGACTGCGTTCGGATTGGGACGTGGTGGTACAACTTGCCCGCGAAAATATGTGCGATGTCTTCGTCAGCGGCCGATCGCTGTATTTCCAACCCGTATCCCTATCCGGGTTTATTCCGATTCCACTGTCGATAACCAGTGTGACGACCATGCACATCGAACGCTCGCTGTCGTTGGGCGTTACGCCAGCACTGCGCGTTCAATCCTGGAATTCCCAGGACATGGCAGCTTATGTGAATGGTGGCTTGGCCCCCGCCGGTTCAATGCCAGGCGGCGATACTGCGCCAGCCTTTCTGTTCACCGCCGCCAATCTGACCTCCGCCCAGGTTGATGGGGCGGCGTCCCGGATCAATGCCGAACTAATGCGCCTCGGAAGTATCCTGGAATGTGACATGCCGCTTGATCTGACATTCTCACCGCGCGGGATCGTCTTC
>DAICYU010000437.1 GCA_027311485.1 Acetobacteraceae bacterium | reverse complement strand
CGTTCCGGCGCATCGACGCCGACGCGGCAAAGGCGGCCTGCGTCACGTCGGCGGCGGCCTGCGCCCAGTCGCTGGCTGAATCGCCCGGCGGCACCGGCAGGTCCGCCACCGCATGCTCCCGCCGGAACAGCAGTAGCCGGTTTTCCCGCGTGACCACCCGCAGAGAGGGATCGATATCGCTGATTCCCTGCAGACCCCAGAAGGTCAGTTCGGGGACCGGAACGGGTTCGAGGATGCGGGGCGCGACGAAACTGAGGGATTCCTGATACACCGCAACCAGACGGGCACGGTCCAGGGTTGTGCCGGGCGCGGTCTGGGCATAGGCGCGCCCAATGACCAGCATTGCCAGAAGGACGCCGAACCGAATCACCGCTGGCGAAACCGCTTTCCTGACCTGCCTTTTTGCGAAGCGGAACGTGACGGCGTATGGCCGGTCAGGATGTGGAAGCTCATGCCCCCGGTCACTGGATTTGCTTCGGACAGCAGGACGTCCACTTCCTGCCCGAGTCGAAATACCGTGTGCGTGCGGCGGCCAGTCAGTGTCTGCTCCCGTTCGTCATGCTGCCAGTAGTCATCCGGCAGACTTGCGAACGGCACCATACCGCTCGCGCCGGTTTCTGTAACAGTAACGAACAAGCCGAAACGAGTCACGCCTGATATGCGTGCAGTGAAATGCCCCCCCACGCGTTCCGCCATGAATGCGGCCAGATAGCGGTCGATCGCGTCACGCTCCGCCATTTGGGCGCGGCGCTCGGTCCCGGTGATCCGCTCACCGATTTCAGGCAGCGAAGCGGCCTGTTCGGGGGCGAGGCCATCACGGCCGAGCTTCAGGCCCTTGATCAGGGCACGGTGGATCAGAAGGTCGGCATAGCGGCGGATCGGACTGGTAAAATGCGCGTAACGCGGCAGCGCGAGGCCGAAATGGCCTATGTTGTCCGGGCTGTACGCGGCCTGTGACTGGCTGCGGAGCATCACCTCATTCACCAGCGGCGCGTCCGCCGTGCCGGAGATCCTGCGCAGCACGCCGTCCAGGTCACGCGGATGGATCTGGTTGCCGGGCGGCAGGCTGATGCCGAAGCCGGACAGGAAGTTTCGCAACGAATCAAGTTTTTCGTCGGATGGCGGCGCATGGACGCGATACATGCAGGGCTGATGCAGCCGTTCCAGCTCCTCGGCGGCGGCGACGTTGGCCAGCACCATGAACTCCTCGATCAGGCGATGGCTGTCGAGGCGCGGCCGTGGGGTGACGCTGACCACATGGCCATCGGCACCAAGGATCACCTGCCGCTCCGGCAGGTCGAGGTCGAGCGTGCCGCGGTCCTGCCGCGCCGCCAGCAGGGTGCGGAAGGCGGCGTACAGGTGCGGCAGCGGCACACCGAGGTCATGCCCTTCATCCTGCGCCTGCTGAACCTGCTCATAGGTCAGCCGGGCGGCGCTGCGCATCAGGCCGCGGCCGAAACGGTGGCCGGTTTTACGGCCATGTCGGTCCACGAACATTTCCACGAACAGGCAGCCGCGATCCTGGAGCGGGCGGAGGCTGCACCAGTTGTTGGACAATGCCTCCGGCAGCATCGGCACGACGCGGTCAGGGAAATAAACGCTATTGCCGCGCACGCCGGCCGCCTGATCCAGGGCCGACCCTGGCCGGACATAATGCGCGACGTCGGCGATGGCGACGATCAGGCGGAAGCCGCCTTCGTGGGGTTCGGCAAAGACGGCGTCATCGAAATCACGGGCGTCGGCGCCATCAATGGTGACAAGCGGGATGTCCCGCAGGTCGGTACGGCTGCCGAGGCGGACGCCGCGCGCCTTGCTGGCCTCGGCCAGCGCGTCATCGGCGAAGGCCTGCGGAATATCGTGTGTATGAATGGCGATCAGGCTGATCGACCGCGCGTCGCCAAGCTTACCGAGCCGTTCCAGAATGCGGGCTGGCTTCAGGCCGAGCCTGTGCTGGTGGGGCAGCGGTTCGGCCAGCACGACTTCATCCGGTTCGGCGCCGCCTTCCTGGCCATGCGGGACGGTCCACTCCGCCTTCGCCCGCCGGTCGGTGGGCACGATGCGGCTGTCGTGCCGGGCCGGCTTGAAAACGCCCAGGATGCGGCTGGGCGCTTCCCCCACCCGCTGCATGGTGCGGCCTTCGTAGCGTCCGTGCCCGATGGCGGTCAGCCGGGCCAGGATACGGTCCCCGGGCGCCAGCGCGGGCGCGCCGGGTCGTTCCGGATTCATCAGGATCAGCGGCGGCGGACCATTGGCCGTATCCCACTCGGCAGGCCGAGCGATCGCGTCGCCGTACTCATCGGTGCCGGTGATCCGAACGATTGCGGTGTCCGGCAGCCGCCCGGCGGCAGGCCGCGATGGGCCACGCCGATGGTGCCGCTCAGGTTTAGCCTTGGTCTTGATGCGTCTCGCCACTGTTTCGCGACCGCGACTCCGTGAAGGATGCAGCTTGGCACGAAGCGGCCGCCAACGCAGCCGTTGTACTGAGTCTCAGCGCAGCCGGTCCACGGTATAATCGGCAACGTCACCCAAAGCCTGCCGGATCGGTCTGTCCGGGAATACCAGCAGCGCGGCCCTGGCTTCCTGTGCGAAGCGGCGCGCACGTTCCAATGTCAGGCCGATGGCATCATGGTCGCCCATCAGTGCCATGGCGCGATCCAGGTCGGTATCCGACTGATCCAATTCCTCGACGGTCCGCCGCCAGAACGTCTTCTCCCGCTCATCACCGGCGGAATAGGCCAGCAGCACCGGCAGGGTGATTTTGCCTTCGCGGAAGTCATCGCCGATGGTTTTGCCCAGGGTGGCCTGATCGGCGACGTAGTCCAGCGCATCGTCGACAAGCTGGAAGGCGATGCCCAGCTTCATGCCGTAATCCGCCAGCGCCATCTCCTCGCTCACCGGCCGCTCGGCGACAACCGCGCCGACCTGACAGGCCGCCGCGAACAATGCCGCCGTCTTGCCCTGGATCACCTCCAGGTACTTGTCCTCGGTCGTGGACAGGTCGTTCTGCGTCACCAGCTGCAAGACCTCGCCTTCGGCGATCGTCGCAGCGGCTTGCGACAGAATTGCCAGCACTTTCAGGGATCCATCCTGGACCATCAGCTGAAACGCGCGGGCGAACAGGAAATCGCCGACCAGGACCGACGCCTTGTTGCCGAAGACGGCATTGGCGGACGCAAGCCCGCGGCGAAGCTGGCTTTCATCGACAACATCGTCGTGCAGCAGCGTGGCGGTATGGATGAACTCCACACACGCCGCGAGATCGACGTGGCGGGCCCCGCTCGTCTCCCCCGGATAGCCGCACAGGCGCGCAGCCGCCAGGGTAAGCAAAGGGCGCAACCGCTTGCCGCCGGCAGCAACGATGTGCGCGGCGAGCTGAGGGATCAGCGCAACTGGACTGTCCATGTTGGCGACGATGACGCGATTGCACGCGTCAAGGTCGCTTTGCACAAGACGGACCAGGCTGACCAAAGCATCCTCGCCCGACTGGGCCACGGGCGCCACGCCTGCTTCTAGAATACTGGCGACGCCGCCCAACGGGTTCTCCCCACCTTCAAACACAGGGCCTTCATATCGGCGGGCACCGAAAGGGGTCAAGCCGGTGCAACCCGCCGTTTACGCTGCAAACGGATGAACAATGCCTGTCCGGGAGATTTCCTGCCGATTTCACCCCGATTTCCACACTGGCAGGGCCGGTTGAGAGCCGCAGGACGCGGGGACCGGCCGGCCGCAACCGCGCAATTCGTCAATCTGGTTGCGCCACAGCCACAACCGGCTCACGATCGCTTCATGCGCGTCCTTGTCACCTCCAACAACCTGGTCAGGCTCTCCTTCCTGACGGCGCTGCTGGCCGATGCGGGGATCGAGGCAATCATGCTGGATACCCACACCAGTATTGCCGAGGGCAGCGCGGGGGCGATTCCCCGCCGGTTGATGGTCAGCGAAATGGACTATTCGCGCGCATGCCGGGTGTTGCAGGAAGCCAACGAGTGGTCGTGACCGACGGGACGTTGCTGGGTGGACACGTTCGCTACAGCCAGCCGGAAACAGGGTTTCGCAGCGGAATCGAACCGGTGCTGCTGGCGGCCTGCGTGCCGGCCAGATCCGGCGATCGGGTGCTGGAAGCT
>DAICYU010000436.1 GCA_027311485.1 Acetobacteraceae bacterium | reverse complement strand
TCCCTTCGTGCCTGCTGACACCAGCCGATTGGAACAGGACTGTTACGAGGCCTACAACATCCAGGTTTCCGGCCTGGCGCAGCGCGTGCGCGCCACCGGATCGAAACGCGTCGTCATCGGCATTTCGGGCGGCCTCGATTCGACCCAGGCGCTGCTGGTCTGTGCCCAGGCGTTCGACCTGCTGGGCCTGCCGCGCGGCAACATCCTGACCTACACGATGCCCGGCTTCGCCACATCCGACCACACCAAGTCGAACGCATGGCGCCTGATGCGATCCCTCGGCACCACGGCGCAGGAGCTGGATATCCGCCCGGCCGCGAAACAGATGCTGGCCGACCTCGGCCACCCCTATTCCACCGGCCAGTCGCAATACGACATCACGTTCGAAAACGTGCAGGCCGGGCTGCGCACCGACTACCTGTTCCGGCTGGCCAACCACAACGGCGGCTTCGTCATCGGCACCGGTGACCTGTCGGAACTCGCCCTTGGCTGGTGCACCTACGGTGTCGGCGACCAGATGTCGCACTACAACGTCAATGCCGGCGTGCCGAAGACCCTGATCCAGCACCTGATCCGCTGGATCATCGCCACCGGCCGGTTCGCCGATGACGTGCTGCAGACGCTGGACGCGATCCTGAGCACCGAAATCTCCCCCGAGCTGATTCCGGTCGGCGAAGGCGAGGTCCCGCAAAGCACCGAAGCCAAGATCGGTCCGTACGCGCTGCAGGATTTCACTCTGTTCCACATCCTGCGCTACGGCTTTCCGCCATCAAAGATCGCCTTCCTCGCCCTGCAAGCGTGGGAGGACGCCGGGAAAGGCGACTGGCCGCCAAACTTCCACGCCGACCGCCGCGTGGCCTACGACCTGCCGACGATCCGTCACTGGATGCAGGTGTTCCTGACCCGCTTCTTCGCCTTCAGCCAGTTTAAGCGCAGCGCCCTGCCGAACGGGCCGAAAGTCTCGGCCGGCGGGTCGCTGTCGCCGCGCGGTGACTGGCGCGCCCCGTCGGACGGCAACGCCGCCGCATGGCTGGCGGAGCTGGAACGGAACGTCCCGGCGGCCTGACCGGCAGCATGCACACTTTGACCCCGATCCTGCCGCTTGTGCTGGCCGGCTTGCTGGCCGGGGCGATGAACGCGGTCGCTGGCGGCGGCTCCTTCGTTACTTTCCCGGCCCTGGTGCTGGTCGGCCTGCCGCCGATTGCCGCCAACGCCACCAGCACGGTCGCCCTGTTTCCCGGCACCATCGCCAGCACCTGGGCCTATCGCGCCGACCTGCGCGGCGTCGCCGGCATCAGCCTGAAGGTGCTGCTGCCGATCAGCCTGGCCGGCGGCCTGATCGGCGCCATCCTGCTGCTGGTGACACCTGGCGCAGCGTTCGACAACGTCATTCCCTGGCTGCTGCTGCTCGCCACGCTCACGTTCATCGGCGGCCGCAACCTTGGCGCCTGGCTCAGCCGCCACGTCCGCATCGGGCGCGTGCCGTTCCTGCTGATCCAGTTCCTGCTGTCGATTTACGGCGGCTATTTCGGCGGAGCCATCGGCCTGATGATGATGGCGGTCTGGACCCTGCTGGATGCCGCCGAACTGAAGGCCATGGGGGGAACCCGCACCGCGCTGGTCAGTGCCGCCAACGGCATGGCGGTGTTGTGTTTCGCCGTGGCCGGCGCGGTGCGCTGGCCTGAAGGTCTGGCGATGATGGCCTCCACCATCGCCGGCGGCTACTATGGCGCGCGCTTTGCCCGCCTGCTGCCGCCCGCTGTCCTGCGCGTTTTCGTTATTCTGCTCAGCGCCACGGTCACAATCGCGTTTTTCGCCCGACGGCACTAGGTCATGATCGGGTCAGGTTGACCCGATCATGATCAAGAAGTCTTTGTTTGATCGCATAATTCACGCCTTCCGGCTTTCAGCGTCAGGCGATCATGCTCCAAGCATCACGCGGCCAGGCATGGACGCCCGGCCGCCGATCACCCCTTACAGCGCTTCCAGGATCGCTTCAGCCTTGCTGACCTCAAACCCGCCCGGCTGCTCGACGCCCAGATGCGTCACCTTGCCGTCCTCGGCCACCATCGCGTAGCGCTGGCTGCGCCAGCCCATGCCGCGCGCGTTCAGGTCGAGTTCCAGGCCAATCGCCTTGGCGAAGGCGGCCGCGCCGTCGGCCAGCATCACGACCTTGTCGCCGACGCCCTGGTCCTTGCCCCAGGCACCCATGACGAACGCATCGTTCACCGAAATGCAGGCGATGGTGTCCACGCCCTTGCCCTTCAGCGCATCGGCGTTCTGCACGAAGCCCGGGAGGTGCTTGGCGCTGCAGGTCGGCGTGAACGCACCCGGCACCGCGAAAAGCACCACCTTTTTGCCCTTGAAGATCTCATCGGTGGAGATCTCCTTCGGTCCATCAGTCGTCGCGACCATCAGCTTCATCGACGGAATTGTGTCGCCAACCTTGATTGTCATGGGCTTACTGCTCCCTGCTCAGTGTCTTCGATACCTGCCGTGGCAGACAGGCTGGGACTCCTAGCCGCCCCCGCGCTGGAAGTCACCCCCGGGGGCCTGGATTGAGGGGGAGCAAACCCGGATGGTCGGCGGCGGGGTTTTCCGGTCGGCGCGGTACGTGTTTGCCAATTTCGTAGAAGCGCCAATATCATGGTCGAGATTGAGGAAGCGTTCAAACACATGTCCCCTGCCCCGTTGATCGATCGGGAACTCGCCACTGCTGTCAGCGGTGACAGGATCGCCGGTCTCGTCGCCGTCGCTGCCAATGAGCACGGCGTGTTCTATGAAGCCGCGTTTGGCAGGCGCAACCTCGCCCTGCCGCAGCGCATGACGGTGAATTCGGTCTTCCGCATCGCGTCCATGACCAAGGCGATCACCGCCACCGCGGCGATGCAGATGGTCGAGCAAGGCAAGCTGTCGCTGGACCAGCCGGCGCAGGAGATCCTGCCGTTCCTGGCCGAGACGAAGGTGCTGGACGGCTTCGACAATGCCGGCCGTCCGATCCTGCGCGAACCGCGCGGCACGATCACGCTGCGCCGGTTGCTGACGCATACCGCCGGGTTCGTTTACGACACCTGGAACGAGAACATGAACCGGTATGCCCAACTGACCGGCCTGCCGGCCGCCCGCACCGGCAAGCTCGCCGCCCTGTCCGCCCCGCTGGGCTTCGATCCCGGGGAGCGGTGGGAGTATGGCATCAACATCGACATCGCCGGCCGGATGGTGGAGGTCGTCAGCGGCCTGGACCTGGAAACCTATTTCCAGCAGCACATCTTCGCCCCGCTGGGCATGGTCGATACCAGCTTCATTGAGCGGCCGGACTGGGAAAACCGCCTGACCGCGGTGCACGCCCGCCAGCTGGACGGCACGCTGGAGCCGATCGCGCTGCCGCCTGGCGCCGCGCCGGACCGGGAGTTCTTTCCCGGTGGTGGCGGTCTGTATTCCACCGGCTCGGACTACATGCGGTTCCTGCGCGCCCTGATGCATGAGGGCGAACTGGACGGCCACCGCATCCTGCAGCCGGCAACGGTCGCGCTGATGGGCCAGAACCAGATGGGTCCGCTGAACGTCCAGCCGATGCGCTCGGCGATTCCCCGCCTGTCGAACGACGTCGATCTGTTCCCTGGCATGGTGAAGAAATGGGGCCTGAGTTTCCTGATCAACACGCAGCCCGGGCCGGCCGGCCGCCGAGCGGGCAGCCTGGCTTGGGCAGGGCTGAACAACACGTATTACTGGATGGATCCGATCCGCAAGGTGGCCGGCGTGCTGATGACGCAGATCCTGCCGTTTGCCGATCCTACGGTGCTGGAGACGCTGGATGCCTTCGAACGGGCCGTATACGCGACTGCGGCGTGATGCCGGTGGGGTGATAGCACTGGCATGATGGCGGTGGCCTGACGGCATTCACCGGCAGGTCGACAGGTCCCGGCAGGCTGACGGGCACGGCGCCGCCGCTCCGTGCCCGTAAATCCGGTTGACAACAGCGCCCCCAGTCCCTAACCCGCCGCCTCTTTGTTCGCCCGGGTGTTCCGATCCATGTCCCGCCGCAAGCCTCGCGGCCGTCCCCTCGACGGCTGGTTGATCATCGACAAGCCGGCCGGCATGACCAGCACGGACGTTGTGAACCGCGTCAAGCGCGT